>JADIML010000047.1 GCA_017694765.1 Candidatus Scybalomonas excrementavium | reverse complement strand
CCTATATTTTCCCATACTAAAAATAACAACTATCATGGATTTTCATTTGAAAGGAGTAAAAATATGTCTATCTCACTAAATAATAGCGAAACAAAACAAAATCTCATGCGTGCCTTCGCTGGAGAAAGTCAAGCTAGAAACCGTTATACATTTGCTGCTAAAGCAGCAGGAGAGCAAAAACTTTATGGTTTAGAGCGTTTATTTTTATTTACTGCTGAACAAGAACGGGCTCATGCTAAAGTTTTCTTTGATTTTTTAGAAGAATGTAACGATCAAAATATTTTAATTGATGCCAAGTATCCAGTAAATGTAGGAAATAGCATGGCATATCAGTTATCCGTAGCTCATCGCAATGAATATGAAGAATATGAACAAATCTATCCTCTTTTTGCCCAAATAGCCAAAGAAGAAGGTTTTCCTTTGATCGCTCATGCCTTTGAAAAAATTGCTAAAATAGAAAAAGTACATGGGGATACGTTCCAAAAATATGCCCATCTTTTGGAAAAGGGGCTTCTCTTTCATGAACCTACGAACTCCTCATTTATTTGTCTAAATTGCGGATATATTTTTGAAGGCACAGATGTTCCGGAGCGATGTCCTGTTTGTCAACATGAACAAGGCTATTTTGTTCGTGTCCAAGATGCTCCTTTTCACTAGAATTTTACACCAATAAAAATTGAAATAAAGCGTCCCCTATGATAGATATGACTCACTAAGAGGAATTTCCTATCATATAAAAAACACGTATTATCTAGACTTTACTTTAGATAATACGTGTTTTTATCCATTTATGTTATTTTATTTGTCATCCATTAGAAGGATTCTCCTCTATCAAAGAATCATCGAAATCATCGTTAGAATTGCTATCGATTTTAATGACTTCTCCATCAATCAAGACTACCGTATGAATTTGATTTTCGCCTTCTGTATATTCGAAAGTAATCGTATCCCCTTCTTGATAACGAACTATTTTTATATTATCAGAAACTGCAATATCAAAAATTTCATCCGAGCCTTTTAAAACAATATAATAATGAGAATTTCCATCAATAACAGCTTGTGCCATCGTTTGAATCACACCTGTTGTTTTCTTTAAATGTTCCGTATCTATCTCGTTATGAATTCCATTTTCTTTCATAAGAGAAATATATTGTTTTTGGCATTCTGAAACAGTATCTCCAATGGCTACTACTTGATATTTTTGTACATTTACCATTGCATATTTTTTAACAAGCCCTGCTCCATCTTTTAATGCTAAGAAGTAGGTTGGTTCATTTCCAATATTTAACAAAAGCGGAAAGGTAGCTGTATACCCTAAATGCTGTACTTGTCCTTCTGCTGATGACATCGCTGAAACTTCTTTTGCACCTGTTACAGCATAATATCTCGTTTCCTTCGTTCTTTGGTTCATCAGCACGAATCCAACATTGGATTCATCACTTGTAACAGAGGTAATTCCTGTATAGAGCCATACATCATCATCTAATGCAATATAATTATAACCTTCTGTTGTTTTTAAACAATCTTTTTGACCAAGAACACTATTTAAAAATCCATGCTTTAGTGTTCCATAATAGTCATATAGATTCAAAAGTGTATCTGCTGCATAAACATGATCAACCCATTGTGGCACATCTTCTACAGCATAATCAATGGTTTCACCTGTAATAGCATTACAAATAACAAGACGTCCAACGGTTTCTCCACCAAATAATCCAATATTGAATTTCTTGACAGAACAAGTCCAGTATGGAGTTCCATTTTCATCCAATTCAAAACTAATATTATCAAAAATATAAGTTGGATATTTAAAACGTAAATGACGATATAAGTTACGATTTAAGTATTCAAATGGAGAATATTTGATACTCCCGTTCTCTAATTTTACACATTCTGCAGTCTGTGTCGCCATATCAATCTTCATATAGGCTGGTATTCCATCGGACTGGTTTGTCAACCATTTAATAGGACTTGCATAGCGAAGCGGTGAAACACGAACTGGCGAGTCTTGATAGTTAATTTGTGTATAGTAATCACTTACTTCAAATTGAGAAGCATAATCAACCATACTTCCCATTTTACGATTTCCAATAATGGAAGCAGAGTCTTTATCTAACAGTGGGATTTTATCAAAAGATACTTGTTTAATGTCATCTGTAAATTCTCTTGTTTCTACTGTTAATAACTGTTGATATTTTTTTGCATTAATAATCGGAGAGGATAACACTCCACCAATGATAAATACTAGGAGCAAAATTCCTATCAATAAATTACCAATCTTAAAAATAGGATCTTGTTTTAATTTCTTTCCTTGAGCCTTCTTAGTTCTATATCTTTGACTATAGACAAGTAGTAAAATACTAAAAAGAACAATGAAAAATAGCCAAAATCCAACAGAGTGAATGTTAATCGCTGGCAATGCGATATAATAATAAATACCTGCAATTACCAATAAACATAATAATGTAAGTACTTTACTTAATAACCTCTTCATAGACACACCTCCAATTTTCTTCTTCCTTTTTACTATAACCGAAGTTTCGTTCCTTTTCCATCTCTTTTTGCTAATTTTACTCGTGAAATAGCAATTACTTTTTCTTCATAACAAATGGTTTCACCAGCTTGCCCTATCACAAGCCAATAAGTTTCTAAGAAATCATCCTTAGAAAGTTGCATACCTCGAACACCAATAGCCCCTTTTTTCTTCGTTGGAATTTCCTCTATTAAAAAGCGATGGAACATTCCTTTTTTTGATTTTAAAATCAACTGAGTGTATGGTTCTTCTATTTCTTTCACAAATAACACTTGATCATCTTCATTTAACTTAGTTGCCATAACTTCTTTTTTCGTCACTAAAAACTCACTACCACTAACTTGTTTTACCACTGTCTCTTATACACATCTGACGCTGCCGACGAGTA
>JADIML010000046.1 GCA_017694765.1 Candidatus Scybalomonas excrementavium | reverse complement strand
AGACATACCCTTAAAAAAGTTGTTTAAAAAAATGTTGACAATCCAGTATTCTAGTAACCTTTTTGTGTATTTTTATATTTCGTGTTGCATTTCATGTTGCATACTTTAAAATTTTATAGTTAAATACAAGATTTTAAAGTAAAATCTAGGCAATAAAATGTTATAGAAATCAAGTATTTATGCAGTCTACACGGAAATACAAGGAAAATCAATAATATTCTTAAACGGGTTCAAGTTCTGTCACCCGCACTTTAAAAGCCTTGTATTTACAAGGCTTTATTTTTTTGTCTATAACAAAAAAGAGTAGTGAAAATGGAGGGAGACAATGCTGAAAAATCAAATCAGAATGGCAACAAAAGAAGATGCCAAAGACTTATTAGAAATTTATGCACCTTATGTTACAAGCACAGCCATTACATTTGAATATGAAGTTCCTACGATACAAGAATTTGAGAAACGGATAGAAAATATTTTAAAGAAATATCCATATATCGTGGCATATAATGAAGCAGAAATACTTGGATATGCCTATGCAAGTGCATTTCATGAAAGACCGGCATGTAATTGGGCTGTTGAAACAAGTATTTATGTGAAGAAAGAACGAAAAAAATTAGGAATTGGTAAATTACTTTATGATGCTCTTGAGAATATTTTATGGGAACAAAATATTATAAATGTGAATGCTTGTATTGCATATCCAGAAGTTGAAGATGAATATCTTACGAAGAATAGTGTAGAATTTCATCAACATTTGGGCTACCATTTAGTTGGAACGTTTTCAAAGTGTGGATATAAATTTGGAAATTGGTATCATTTAGTTTGGATGGAAAAACATATTGGGAAACATCAGAGTAATCCATTGGAAGTTAAGAAAATAGATGAAGTGAGATCAATCATTGCCCAAAAATATGGAATCTTCTCATTATGAGGCTTAGAATGAGTGTATAAGAAGATTATTGATTTTTTTTAAAATAGATACTGCAACTACACTGACTTTAGAGGGGATTAAGGTAGCCAAAAGTAATGGCTTATGATATATTTGTACTATGGGAACATGGAAATGAAAAATAGAAAGAAGGAAGAGAGAATGAATCATATTGCAGATGAAAGAATTAACAAACTTCGTGAATTAATGAAAGAACGCCATATTGATGCGTATATTGTTCCAACAGCAGACTTTCACGAATCTGAATATGTAGGAACTTACTTTGAGAGTCGTATTTTTTTAACAGGTTTTACAGGTTCAGCAGGAACTGCTGTTGTGACAATGGAAGAAGCAGCTTTATGGGTGGATGGACGTTATTTTGTTCAAGCAGAAGAACAGATTGCAGGTAGCTCTATTATTCTTCAAAAAATGGGACAAGAAGGTGTGCCTACGATCGAAGAGTATTTAAAAGAAAAAATGCCACAAGAAGGTGTGTTAGGATTTGATGGACGTGTCATGAATACATCGATGGGAGAAGAATTAGAGGCACTTCTTGCAGAGAAAGAAGTAGCCATTACTTGTCAGGAAGATTTAATTGGTCAAATTTGGATAGATCGTCCAGAAATTTCAAAAGAGCCAGTTTGGATTTTAGATGATCGCTTTGCAGGAAAATCAGCGAAAGATAAAATTAGAGAACTAAGAGAAGATATGAAACGAGAGAGAGCTACCGTTCATATTTTAACAACTTTAGATGATATTGCATGGCTATTAAATATTCGTGGCAATGATATTGCCTGCAATCCTATGGTATTATCGTATGCAATGATTACCGAACAAGACTTTTATTTATACATTCATTCAGAAGTAATCAATGAAGAAGTAGCTTCTTATTTGAAGGAGCAAGGTGTGACTGTTAAAGGCTATGAAGAAATTTATACAATGGTTTCTGAACTTCGTAATGAAACTGTCTTATTGGAAAAAGGTTGTACCAACTATGCAATTTATAGTGCTATCGCTCATTCTAATGATGTGATGGATAAAATAAATCCAACTGTTTTAAAGAAAGCAATAAAAAATCCAACTGAAATTGAAAATATGAAGAAAGCTCATTTAAAAGATGGGGTCGCTATGGTGAAATTTATTCGTTGGATGAAAGAAAATATTGGGAAAATTCCAATGGATGAAATGAGTGTATCCAATTATCTTGATCAACTTCGTTCTGAACAAGAAGGTAACTTAGGGCTTAGTTTCCATACAATTTCTGCCTATGGTCCTCATGCAGCTATGTGCCATTATTCTGCTACAGAAGAAACCAATGTTCCAATTGAAGCAAAAGGTTTGTATCTTGTAGATTCTGGCGGACAATATTATGAGGGAACAACTGATGTAACAAGAACGATTGCAGTTGGAGAATTGACAAAAGAAGAAAAAGAGCATTTTACACTAACTGTTATGAGTATGCTTCGACTTGGAGCTGTGAAATTCTTATATGGCTGTCGTGGATTAACACTTGATTATGTAGCAAGAGAGCCATTTTGGAGTCGTGGATTAAACTATGATCATGGTACAGGACATGGGGTTGGATTCCTTGCTAATGTTCATGAAAGACCAAATGGAATTCGTTGGAAAATGGTACAAGAGCGTCAAGATCATAGCGTATTTGAAGAAGGAATGGTAACTTCTAATGAGCCGGGAATTTATATCGCTGGAAGTCATGGAGTGCGTACGGAAAACTTAATTGTTTGTAAAAAAGCAGAGAAAAATGAATATGGTCAATTTATGAAATTTGAATATTTAACAATGGTTCCAATTGATTTAGATGCCATTGATCCTACAATTATGACTGAGAGAGATATTACATTATTAAATGCATATCATAAAGAAGTGTATGAAA
>JADIML010000045.1 GCA_017694765.1 Candidatus Scybalomonas excrementavium | reverse complement strand
ATTATGGTCAAATACCAATGCATATGGTTGTCCAAGATAAGCAACCCCGAAAGTAGCTGATGTTGATGTATCAACAAGTGCCCCTGCAAAAGCAATCATTAAGTCAGCATTACCTTTACCCACATTGTTTTTTGCATCAGACAAAACATTACCAGAACTGCTGGTCGTTTTTGTAGACCAATGTGGTTGCGAAACAGAATAGAAATCAATACCAAATTTACTTGACAAATAATCATCAATTCTTTCCACAACTCTGTTAGCCTGATAATAATAGTCACTATAATTATTACGCCAAGAAGTTTCAAGAGGCGACTGAACATTTACCTGAATAGAAGATGCCTTACTGATAATAGAACTATCCTCCCAGTTTGGCTCTATATTAGGTAATTCTGGAATACTTTGATAACTTGATATCTGGGCATCGCCACACTCCATAACTTTCCAAGAATCTGACGATTCCTGAGCAAAAGTTGTAACACTAAGTGTAGCTACAAACAATGTACTAATAGTTAACACTATAATAAGTTTTTTCATAAATTTTTACCTCCTTATAAAACATCTAATTATTCATATAATTCATTTAAACTATCAAAATCATATACACCTCCTTTTCTGATAACAGACTAACCATGAACAAAAACCTACACATTCAATACCCATATAGATTTACAAAACATGACTATCTTATTTATCAACCCAAATTTATAGTAATAATCCACTGTCAATGGTATAATTCAGTTATCAAAAATGATATACCAAACAGAGCTGATTACTATATACTGTCAAAAAATTTTGAAAGACTTAATCCCATTAAATAAATACAATATAAAAACTCTTTCTGAATGGAAATCCTATCTGTTAAATAAGTCTTACTATGTAGAAAGATAGTAAATTTTCCGATAATAATGTACATACTAAAATTCTGTTATCCATTAAAATTAAGTAAATATACTACTGTCTGTAAAGTTTGCTATCACCACTTGTAATCTTAATCACTTCTATTATAAATTCAAAACTCCGAAACGAGTTGCTTGATTCCAAAAATTAGTTTTCTATCCTCATGCTTACACTAGTTTTTTGTAATATCATTATATCTTTTCTTTCCAAAAATGACCATGCACAATTCTTATCTTTTTTTTATACAAATTGTGCATGGTATTTTTATCCATATTGGTGTATAATTTTAAATCATTATTTTTTATATGGAGGTAACAATTATATGAAACAATTATCCAAAAATATGTGTGCTTTTTTTTCAATATTACTTATTGTATTTTGTATCTGCTATGGGCAAAATAGTGCAATCTTTCAAAAAAACAGCTATATTCCATCTCCTTTAAGTGATAAGGATTATACTATATCAACAATGAATTCCACTCTTTAATTTTGCTCAAATAAAATTTTTGTTCTAGAGTATAGTCATACGCTAGACTAATCCCATAAGCCTGTATAATATAGTGTTTACAGGCTTTTTTTATTTTTTCTTTATTCTTCTGATCTTTTTTTATTAATTCTTTTAAATTCCATGCTATCGTATAAAAATATGTAGCAAGCATACTCTCTCTTTTTGTCTTTTTACATTCTTCAATTCCTTTTTTTGCGAATTTTATAGCTTCTTTATGTTTTCCTGCTAATCCTAACCATTTTCCAATATGTTCCAGAACTAATCCATAATATACTCTATTTGCTCTTGGATATAACTCTTCATAATAATTTAATAATCCCTCATATAACTGAATTGCTTTTTCATATTCTCCTTCCTGTCCATAAGTTGCATATATATTAATCAATACTACAATTTCTGTTCGGCTTAATATCCTAGTAATCTTCCACATTTCATTATAATCTAAAATTGTTAATTGAATACTATTGATTAAAATTTTCCTATGTTCTTGAATGGATATTCTTTTTTTCCGATAATCTATGGATGCCTGTATAAATTTCATATATTGTTCATTAGTTGGATAGGTCTGATCGAGTTCCACTTCTAGTTCCCATAAAAGCTCCTGAGCCTTTTGATAATTAAAGTCCCCAATGGCTCTTGCTATCTCCCATTCCTTTTCCAACAATTCAAACTCATCTACTTGCAAAGAAGTTGTGATTCGATTTATATGACTTTCTAATCGACCCATGAGTTTATCAAAAATCTTTTTTTGTGGCACTTGTTTTCCACATTCAATTCTTGATAAATAATTTGGCATACAAATTCCTTCTGCCAACTGTTCTTGGCTCATTCCCATAGCAATCCTTGTATTTCGAATGATTCCTCCTATTGTATAAACTCCCATATCTCCTCTTCGATCCCCTTTTCGATTTGTTCTATTAACATATTTTCTTTCTGATAGATAGACTCAATGCTGCATGCCTCGAAATATGCTTGTTTCCATTCTCTTTCTGTTACAACTTGTCCTTCCTTCATAGCTTTTGCTCGTAATTGAAAAATTTCTACACTATTCTTTAGAGTTCTTGCTTCTCTTAAACAGCAAATTCCTTTTTTGCAATAAAAAACGCATTTTTCATAATCATGATACATATAGGCTGTATTAGCAAGAAATAATATCGTTCTATTATAAACACTTGCTAACAATTCCATATCCGTTATAAATCGTTTCAAAAATCGTTCCATTTTCTTTGCTTGTTCATAGCTTTTTTCTTTCTCTCCTAATTGTTCTTGTAACTCAATCAATTGTTGTAGTAATGTAACTTCTGTGATTGTCATTGGATAGTTCCAAATAGATTCCTTTACTTTATCTTCTACTTCCCAATTTTCTTTTGTATAAGAAAGAGCTATTTTCGCCAATTCATAAGCCTTTTTATACTTTTTTTGTTTCAGAAGCAATTCCACTTGTAACTGCTCTACTTTTTGTTGTTTTAAAATTTCATTCTTTTTTATAGACATTTGATATTGTTTGATTTTCTTTTGAGCTAATTCGTACTTTTCTTCTTCTATCAAGTTTTCGATTTTTTCTTTCCAATCGATTTCCTCATATTCTTCTTCCCCTAATATAAAATCAAATTTTTCTGGACTTTTTCCAAGCCGTTCCAGTAGTCCCTTTAATAATAAAATATCAGGTTCTTTTTCCCCTTTTAAAATTTTTTCAAAGTGATATTTACTACAAAGTCCCTGATAAATTCCTTTCTGTTCCTCGGTACTATGTGGACATAACCTTTTTAATATCATTGAACAATTCATACTATCACTCTTTTCTTTTGTATTTTATCATTTATTTTACAATATTTTCAATTTTTTGTCTATCAATCGTTTATAGTAAAAAAAGACCTTCTAGAGTTTTACTACCACTCTAAAAAGTCTTTTCTCTTATTATTCTACTGACATCACATAATAATAAATTGGCTGACCACCATATTGCAGTTCTACATCACAATGTGGGTATTTTTCTTCTACTTGTTGTATGAATGACTCAGCATTTTCTTTGCTCACTTCTTCTCCATAGTATAAACAAATGATTTCTGATTCTTCATCTACCAGAGAATCTAAGAGCTGTAATGCTGTTTCTTCTACTTCTTTTCCAACGGCTTTGATTCCATCATCGGCAATCCCCATAATATCTCCGATATGAATTTCTTTTCCATCGATACTTGTATCACGAACTGCATATGTTACCTGTCCTGTCTTTACAAGCTCAATACTTTCTCTCATCGCTTCTTCATTGGTTTCTACCGATTCCTCTGCCACAAAACTAATGACTGCTGAAATTCCTTGTGGAATTGTTTTAGTTGGTAATACAATAATCTCTTTGTCTTCTACCAATTCTTTTGCCTGTTCTGCTGCTAGAATAATGTTTTTATTATTTGGCAAAATAAAGATATGATCTGCATTTACTTGTTCAATTGCATTTAACATATCTTCTGTACTTGGATTCATTGTTTGACCACCTTCAATTAAATAGTCTACTCCAAGTCCTTTAAAAATCTCATTAATTCCTTCCCCAATCGATACGGCAATAAATCCCATATCTTTATGAGGCATATCTACTTTCTTTTCTTCTAATTGCTTTTGTTCTTCTGCAATACGTTGTGCATCTTTAATGAGCTTTTCTTCATGTTCTTCTCTCATGTTATCTACTTTCATGCGAGATAAAGAACCATATGTCAATCCTTTTTCAAAAGCTAAACCAGGATGATTCGTATGAACATGTACTTTTACAATCTCATCATCGGATACTACTACAATAGAATCTCCAATTGAAGTTAAATATTCTTTGAATTCACGTTCTGTTTCTTCTGTAAATTCCTTTTCTAACATAACGATAAATTCAGTACAATATCCAAATGTTATTTCAGCTGGTATATCATTGGAACGATTACTTGTTGCAACTTTTGTTACTTTTTCTATCGGCTGTACTTCATAATCAGGCTCTTTTCCAAGCATTACGTCAAAAGCACCTTTTAACACTTCAAGTAAGCCTTGCCCACCTGAGTCTACAACACCTGCTTCTTTTAAAACTGGTAGCATTTCTGGAGTTTGGCTTAATGTGTATTCTGCATGTTCTAACACCATTGCTCCAAATTTTTCAAAGTCATCTACATGCTTTGCTACTTCTAATGCTTTTACTGCTGTTTCTTTTGCAACTGTTAAGATAGTTCCTTCTTTTGGCTTCATAACAGCTTTATAAGCAGTTTCTACAGCTTTTTCAAATCCCATTGCAACTGCTCTTGTGTCAAGTGTTTCATATTTCATAATTTCTTTTGTAAAACCACGGAATAACTGGGATAGAATAACACCTGAGTTACCTCTTGCTCCTCTTAAAGAACCACTTGAAATCGCCTTTGCAAGTTCTGTCATACTTGGATTTTCAAGAGAGCCTACTTCTTTAGCTGCTGCCATAATTGTCATAGACATATTAGTTCCCGTATCTCCATCTGGCACAGGAAAGACATTTAATTCATTAATGTACTCTTTCTTCGCTTCAATTCGATACGCTCCACCTAAAAACATCTTTTTCAGCATAGCCGCATCTAATGTATTAATTATCACTGTAATTTCCTCCTTGATGTTTCATTGTCAGTCTAATACACGGACACCTTCCACAAAAATATTAATCCGAGCAACTTCCATACCCGTAAATTCTTCTACTTTATATTGAACTGTTTGCATCAGGTTTTCTGTTACTGCAGAAATACTGATACCATAAGCTACAATAATATGGAAATCAATTGTAAGACGGTTGTCTTCAACCAATACATGAATGCCCTTTGTAATACTATCACCTTTTAATAATTTTACAAGTCCATCTTTCACACTTACTGCTGCCATACCAACAATACCAAAACATTCGATTGCAGAAAGTCCTGCATATTTGGCAATTACTTCGTTCTCTATAATGATATCACCATTCTTTGTATTCATATGACCTTTCATCATCCACTTACCTCCATTCTGATAGTGTTAGACAGAATTCTCTGTCAGCGGATCCTTCCTAAAGAAAGGTAAACCGGAACTGCTGTCATGTCTATTATACCCTTTTTTTTCATAAATTGAAACAACTTTTTTCCACATTTCCAGCCTTTTGTAAATTTCTTATTTTTTTGCTTGCATAATGCGATGAAATCTGATAGAATCTTATATGTTATAAGTCTACGGACTCAGTACAAGTAAGGAGGTGCGGACAAATGGCTAAATGTGAAATTTGTGGAAAAGGCGCTCATTTTGGTAACGCTGTAAGCCACTCTCATAGAAGATCTAACAAAATGTGGAAATCAAACGTTAGAAAAGTTAGAGTAAATCAAAATGGAGCTGTTAAAACTGTAAATGTTTGTACACGTTGCTTACGTTCAAACTTAGTTACACGTGCATAGTTCCAAACTACTATAAATGAGCGGTCATCGTCTGGTGATCGCTTTTATTATGGAATTTTTTAAGTCCCTCTATCATTTTAGTTTTACTCTTTAATATAAAAAAGATACACTTTATGAATAAAGT
>JADIML010000044.1 GCA_017694765.1 Candidatus Scybalomonas excrementavium | reverse complement strand
GTGATAGACATCGGCTAAATCATAAATCTTCTCGATTCGTTCTTTTCCTAGTGTATTTACCACAACAGACCTCTCATTTTTTGTTTTTCTAGCAATATAATCAATTAGACTACATGTAAAAAACAAGTCATTGTCCTTTTGACTTTCTCGTCCTATTTGTTGTTCCATTACTCTATCACCTCAAATCCCCATATTCTAAGTTAAATTTCATCTAAAACATCCTGATAATATTCCAAAACTCCATCTTTCATCTTTAAAAATGCAGGAATATAACTATCTAAAATCTTATCAACCAACTGTCTCGCTGCATTTCCATCATAGATATGCGTCAGATCATTTCTTGACTTTAACATAGAAAGCCATACATCTTCTTCAATAAAATCATATACTGCGTAAGATGCTTTTAAAATTTCCCTTGGAGAACCTGTATTAGCTACACTACGACCTTCATATTTCAATAATTCTTTTAACACTTTCCACCCTAATTCAAATTGGATCGAAAATTTATCAATAATTCCACTGATAATAAACTCATTTTCAAGATCTTCATCTTTTGCTTTTGCTAATACATCAATATGAGAAACAAAATTGTCAAATTTCTTCATAGATCACAATTCCCTCCTTTCGAATCGAATCTAATAATTTTTCTTGAAGTTTTTCTTCCAAATTAACTACATCAAACTCTAACAATGTAGAGGTTTCTTCTTTTACATCTAGTGTAAAGTGGGTAATATCTCCGCCTTTTACTGCTAAATCAATGTCACTAGCTCTTTCAAAATTTCCTCTAGCCCTTGATCCAAATAAGATTACTTTTTTTACTCCATTTTTTTTAGCAAATTTTTTGATTTCCTCTAATACAATAGGCTTTATCCCTGTATCCTCTAAATTTTTACCTTCTTCTTTTCTCCCAAAATATTGCTGCATTAAGGCTTGTTTTAAAGTTTCAAGTTCTTCTAGGCTTTTTTGCACTGCCAATTTTGATTTGTCGACTTGTTGGACGAAGGTTAAAAATGTATTCTGAATATCTAGTGGTGGCAAAATGATATTGGATTTCAGAATTCCATCCTGCCCAATTGTAGTCATTGTAGAAGTCTTAGCTTGAGAAATAATCTGAGTTCTAAAATAATTTGTTGTAGTTAATACCTGTATAAATTCTGGAACACATTTCGATAAATCAAGAGGTAATCTTATAACATGACACTCAAATAATGTATGTTCTGGAACATTTTGAGGAACAATTGATGCTTTTCCAATTCCTTCTACAACCAATGATGAACGACAAAACAACATATCTCCATATTTCAAACCATATTTTTCAATATCTCTATCTGTACCATTCGCTTTGGGAAGATTTTGACACTGGGAATACATTCTATTAACAACATTTGAAACTCCTAAAACAGCTACATTTCCATCATCGACATACTCATTTCTTTTCGCAAAAAATCCATTTGAAACTTTTCCATCAACAATCTCAGAAATCTTTATTTCTTGCCAGCCCTTTGGATTTATCATTGGATCTCCAAACATCTCTACAAATTGGGATTTGACAAATACGTCGAAATCTACAAGTTGTTGTCTTCTTAATTCTATTATTTTCTCAATACATTTTAAATGCTGTACTATTGTTTTTTGAGTATCCAGATTTACTAAATATATTTTCATCTTTCGCATAGCGCTTTGTGTCAATTTTTTTCTTGTTGCTCCATTAATAATTCCATCTACATTATAAAACATTAACGAATAACATAAATAGTCAACATCTATACAATCCAACGGTTTTAGGACATGAGCATGATTATTCACCCAACATTTTCCAGATACTCTGTATGCGATTGGTTTTTTCTTATCTTCAAAATGTCCTCCATCTTCTGCTAATAGCACCAACTCATCATCAAATATATATTGGTCAATATATCCTTGGATACCATTTGCACCATAATATGGATATATTCCCTCCTTCCTATCTTTTGCTGTTATTGGAACTCTTTTATTATCCAGAATTTCACAACATTCCTCTAAATACACTACTTTATAATTCATTATTCATCCCCCAACATCTTTCTCAATTCTTCTAGTTCCTTCTGAACTTCCTCTTCCATCTTCTCAATTCTATCAAGTATCACTGCTGGTGGATCATAATGTACTTCTTCATACTCAATTTCTTTATACTTATTAATGGATAAATCAAAGTCATTTTCTCTAATTTCCTCTACATCAACAAAGAAGCTCTGCTCTGTTCGTTTTCTATCTTTTTCTTCTTCAAGGTTATGGAATCTTTTTACGATATCTTCGATATCATTTTCTTTCACTGGCTGACGTTTATCATCTAAGGAATATCCATCTGCTTTCATGTCATAAAACCAGACTTTATCGGTTCCACCCGCTCCTGTTTTTGTGAAGATTAAAATAGCTGTGGATACCCCTGCATATGGCTTAAACACTCCAGAAGGCATGGAAATAACCGCATCCAATTTATGATTATCTATAATCTCTTTTCTAATTTGTTTATGAGCCTTACTGCTTCCAAACAATACGCCATCTGGTACAATAACTACTGCTCTTCCACCATTTTTCATAATTCTTAAAAATAATGCTAAGAATAACAATTCTGTTTTCTTTGTCTTACACACTTTTAATAAATC
>JADIML010000043.1 GCA_017694765.1 Candidatus Scybalomonas excrementavium | reverse complement strand
CTAATGCTTCCAAATGTAGAAACAATACTTTCTTATTTTTCTCAGATCAGACGTGTTTATGCTCCGGAAATTCATTTACGATTCAAAGATGAAAATTTTTCTCCAAATGAAATCTCAATTCTCATTCTTCTTTCTAATAATGCTTCTATTAATACCAGTAGTCAACTTACTCTCATTTTAGGAGTATCAAAAGGATTGGTTAGTCGAAGTATTGACTCTTTACTTTCTCGTGGGCTCATTGTATGCCTACCAGATATGAAAGATAAACGGCTCCAAAGAATTAAATGGAGAATACCATGCTGAAAATTATTGAGCGCTAAAAAAAAGGGAGGTTTAATATTTATGAAACTATCAATATCAAAAGAAGTGGACTTAGGAAAAGAGCCAGTGAAACATTTACTATGGATTCTTGCTATTCCTGCGATCACTTCTCAATTAGTCAATGCACTTTATAACATGGTCGACCGTATGTATATCGGTCATATTCCACAAATTGGCTCTACCGCTTTAACCGGAGTCGGCGTTTGCTTTCCTATTATTATGATTATTTCTGCGTTCGCTTATCTCGTAGGAATGGGCGGTGCCCCTAGAGCTAGTATTTTTATGGGAAAAAAAGACAATCAAATGGCGGAAAAAATTATGGGAAACTGTTTTTCTGCTCTTGTTATCACTTCTATTATTTTAACCGTACTCGTTCTTATTTTTCAAGAACCACTCCTTTATTTATTCGGTGCAAGTGATAATACAATCTTATATGCGAAACAATATATCTCTATCTATGCAGTTGGTACGATTTTTGTGCAACTGACATTAGGATTAAATGCATTTATATCTGCACAAGGGTTTTCAAAAATTAGTATGCTAACGGTTATTATCGGTGCTGTAACAAACATTATTTTAGATCCTATTTTTATTTTCGGTTTTCATTTAGGTGTTAGAGGAGCTGCCATCGCCACTGTTTTATCTCAAGCATTAAGTGCCATTTGGGCAGTTTGGTTTTTATCTAGTAAACAAAGTACCTTACACTTAAAAAAAGAAAACTTTAAAATCACACCTGCCATTCTTCTTCCATGCGTGGCATTAGGAGTTGCCCCATTTGCTATGCAAGCAACAGGAAGTATCCTCGTTCTTTGTTTCAATTCTTCTCTCTTGAAATATGGTGGAGACTTAGCCGTTGGTGCTATGACAATTCTTTCTAGCATTATGCAGTTTGCACTTCTTCCACTCCAAGGTATTACCCAAGGGGGACAGCCCATTATCAGTTATAACTATGGTGCCAAAAGCCTTTCTCGTGTAAAGAAAGCATTCCAATTACAGACCATTTCCTGTTTTCTTTATTCTAGTATTGTATGGCTTTTCGTACAATTATTCCCAACGATCTTTATTGGTATTTTTACTTCTGATAAAGAACTCACTCAGTTAACGGTTCCTTCCCTTCGTATTTATATGGCAACTATTTTCTTAATGGGACTTCAAATTTCTTGTCAACAGACATTTATCGCTTTTGGTAATTCAAAGATCAGCTCTTTCTTGGCAGTATTTCGAAAAATTATCGTGTTAATTCCACTTATCTATATACTGCCACAATTTTTATCGAATCAAGTAAATGCTGTCTTTCTCGCAGAGCCAATTGCAGATACCATTGCTGTTTTAACAACTGTCACTTTATTTTATTTGGAATTAAAAAAACTTCTAAAATCTCAAACAGAGTAAGAATCCGTATTAAGACTTTCAGACTCTTTTGATGAAAAAACAGCGTTAAAATTAGAAGTTATAAAAGTACCAGAAGAAAAGCTCCTTGAAATCTTAGAAAAGTAATAGAAAATGACTTTAATAATTGTACAAAATTTTACAAAAAATGAGAAAGGCAGATCCGAATAAAATTTTACACTATCCTTTAAATAACTTTTCATTTGTTTTTACTCTAAGTAATGGTATAATAAAAATAGTAAGTGTAGAGTATGAATGAAAGGAGCTAGGTATGGAAAATCGTCAATATAAAGACAGTATGTTCAAAAACTTATTTAGTATCCCAGAGTATTCTGTAGAGTTAATCAATGCTCTTTTGGATACCAACTATGCAGTCACAGATATCAAAAATGTTACCTTATCCAATGTTTTAAAACAAGATATTTATAATGACTTAGCCTTTTTAACATCGAAAAATGAGCTAATCGTATTAATTGAACATCAATCCACTCTCAACTGTAATATGCCTCTTCGTATGTTACTTTATCTAGTGGATGAATACAAAAGGATTATCGATTCCAATAATTTTAATCTCTATCGTAATAAGCTAATTAAACTACCAACTCCAAAATTCTTTGTTATTTACACCAATGAAGAGGCTGAAGAAAAATCCGTATTAAAACTTTCAGACTCTTTTGATGGAAAAACAGCCTTAGAGTTAGAAGTTGTATGCTATAATATTTTGAAACCAAATATACTGAATGAGAAATCAAAAACACTTCATGATTACGCAGCCTTTCTTCAATTTGTGCTCTCTTATCTAAAACATGGGAAAAATCTAAAAGAAGCCATTGAACTTGCTGTAATGAAGTGTCAAAAAGCAGAAATTTTAAAACAGTATTTAAAAGAGCGAAAAAGCGAGGTGTTTGATATGTTAGCTTTAGAATTTGATATTGATAAATTAAAAGCGGCTAGTTATGAGGATGGTGTAGAAGAAGGTCGTGCTGAGGGACTTGCTGAAGGAAGAAAAGAAATCATACTCGCCTTCTTTCAATCTGGAATATCCATTGAACAGATTGCAAAAACAGTAAAATTGCCAGAAGAAAAAATTCTTGAAATCTTAGAAAAGTAATAGAAAATATCCTTACTTTTGAAAATAACCATCTATCTACCATTAAAACATAACTTCATGGTTTTCATAATTATTTAAAACTTTATAAAGAGTCAAGCCACCAGCTTAGATGGTGGCTTGATGTCATTTGATCACATTCTAAATCTTCTTGTATCTAATTTACTATATATTCCTCTATCTTCTTTGCATTTTTCATACTGTATCCACATAATATCTTCTACGCCAGAAATACCTATTCCCATATTTATATTTTTAATTTGCATGCCTTTCAAATATCATAAGTGTACTTTTTCCTTGAACTATTAAAAGGAAGCAACTTCCAATCATGGAGCATCATCGCTATTCCTATATGCAAAAAATTTCTGATTTTTTCTATGCGTCTATTCGATATTTCTCAATCACACACTCATACTTGGTGGAATTTTCACTAGCATACGTACAAGATCCAGACATATTGCTCCTTGGTGGTGAAGTAGTTAAACTTTTTGCGTCTATCATATTATATTCGATTATCTAAATATTAGTTATTTATTTGATATAATAAAATAATACAACTTCTATCTTGATAGGAAGAAAGGCATCTATTAAATCCATCTCACGAGGTATAGTATTGTTTATTGGTGTAGAAAGTAATTCTTACTCCTCAAAACACTTTTTCATTGATAAAAAAATTATACAAGCACTTTTTTATATGCCATATATTTTATTCTATGAAAGAAGGGGTTTCTCAATCAAAATGAATGGTTCTTCAGCTCTATGAAGATGAAAAAGAATTTTATCATCGTAAAATTGCAACGTTCAGTAAACTCATAGACAACTTAGAACCAACCACTCTTTCTTTTACTGAAAATATTATCAAATATGAAAATACGTCTGATATTATGTATCAATGACTTAAAAAATTAAATAGCAAAATCGAAGAGCTATTAAACGGATACAACCTCCGAGCTGCTACTCTAAAAAAAGCGCAAAAAACAACGATTTCTACAAAAGAAATGGACGAAACAAAACAAATTGTTCAGAAGTTAAAAGAGAAAAAAGTATAAAAAAGAAAAACACAAAT
>JADIML010000042.1 GCA_017694765.1 Candidatus Scybalomonas excrementavium | reverse complement strand
ATAATTTTTTATACAATGTAATGAATAGCTTTTTATCATAAAGAAATGTTAGACTTATTCTAAGCAAGAAGTGTCTTTCTATCCATTCATAATAGTAGTTTACGATATAAATTTACGAATGGTAACGCGCTGTTTTCCTTTTTTACTGATCCCATCTACCCCATCAAAAATAAACTTACCAAGACCACGAACGGAAATAGTCATAGATTCTTTTAAGAGAAGGCTATTACTTTGAATCAGTCTTCCATTCACAAAAACCTTTTTTCCTTGAATATAAGAAATGGCTTGACTTCTTGATAATTGAAAGGCTAATCCAATGATAGAATCTAAACGACAAGAAGAAACAGAGCCTTTTATTTCTTTGTATTTCATTTCAATCTGTGGAAGTGTAGTTATATGTGTACATATAACTACCGTTTGTTTTACCTTTGATAAAGAATTTGTAAGCAAATCAGCAATATGTTCTAAACAAAAAACATATCCAACATTTTCGGAAATTAGAATATCTCCAACCATAGAACGGTCTATGCCAAGATTCATAATAGCACCAAGAAAATCTCTATGATTGAGATCATCTGAAAATTTCTTAGAAACGGGCTCGATTTTGATACATGCAATTGGTGGTTCTTCCAAATATCCAAATAGCTGTTCACAGCCAAAACAAACGAGCTGACGATCGGCATAGGGATGTCCACCAATCAGATGACTTGTTACATAGTGAAATGTCGTATATTCTTCTTGATAAATACTTTGTTCATATAGGTCAAGAAATGGTGTGTAACAATATCTGTTTTGTTGAAATGCCTTTGTTGCTAATTCATTTAGACGTTTTCGTAAAATAGTTGTATCTTTTTCCATAGATTCTCTGATTCCTTAGGTGTAATATAAAATTTCAGTGTGATATAAATTTTCATATAGAAAAAGAACATATAGTTTTAGGAGCTCTTTCCTAAAAGTTCCATATGTTCCTTTGAAAATGATGATAATTCTTATACACGATATTTACCAATTTCTGGAGAAATAAGATTTTCATTTAAAATCTCTTCTCGTAAGTCTCCAGCAACTTCAATGGCTTCTGGAGCAGCAATGAAAATATTGCTTGAGATTGCCTGTAAAGTACCGTTTAAGGCATAGCAAGAACCACTGATAAAATCAATAATACGCTGTGCAGCATAAATTTCAATACCTTCCATGTTAATCACTATTGTTTTACCATCTTTTAAAAAGTCAGCTACAACTTGCGCTTCATTAAATTCCTGTGGTTTAATCACATAGACTTCTCCACCTCTTCCACCACTTAGAGGAACTAATTTACTTTTACTAAGTGCTTTTGCTTTTTTCTTATCGGCAAAGCTAGAAGGTTGAGCAGTTTCTGCCTTAATTGTAGTTTCTGATTTTTCTTTATTACGATTAAAGAAAGATTTTGCAAATGAATCTTCTTCATCTTCGTAATCATCATCTTCCATTAAATCGTCATCATCATAATCATCTTCTGGTTCGTTTAATTTCATTAAGTCTAAAAACTTATTAATTCCTTTACTCATTACGATTCTCCCTTGATCTTATAATTTCTTGCTCCAAAGATAGCAGTTCCAATTCGGACCATAGTGGAGCCTTCCTCAATGGCAACTTCAAAATCATTTGTCATACCCATTGATAAAATCTTCATATCTATATTATCAATGTTTTTTTGTCTTATGTCAACAAATAATTCATGAAGCTCTCGGAAATATACCCGATTTTCTTCTGGATCTTCGACAAATGGAGCGCTTGTCATAAGACCACATACGCGAATATTTGGTAATTTTGCCACTTCTTCAATAAGTGGTAATGTTTCTTCCTTTGTTACTCCAAACTTTGTTTCTTCTTTTGCAATATTAACTTCAATTAAAATAGGAACGATACAATTTCTTTTCTCTGCTTCCTTTTGGATTTGATTGGCTAATTTTAAAGAATCTACAGAATGAATTAATACTGTTTTATCAACAATATATTTCACTTTATTCGTTTGAAGATGCCCAATTAAATGCCAATGAACTGGAGATTTAATACGTTCATATTTATCTACCATTTCTTGGACTTTATTTTCTCCAAATTCTAAAATACCAAGATCAAATACCTCTTCTACCATTTCTAAAGGTTTTGTCTTACTAACGGCAACGAGAGTTACTTCTTCTCTCTTTCGGTTGGCACGCTTGCAGGCAAGAGCAATTCGTCTTTCTACATCTTCTAAATTGTGTTTTAACATAACTTCAACTCCTAATAAATTTTATCGTTTTCGCCAATGGTTTTGCTATTTAGAATAATATAATCATATATCATAAGTGCGTTAGTATCCGTATCCGCTTCTACAATACTGTAATCTTCATTGGAATATAAAACATTGACCATTTTAAAAGCAGCATATCCTTTGTTTACACAATAAACACCTTGAATTTCTTTCGTGGATGATACTTTAAATGTTTTCTTAGAATTATTTTGAATGAGTATCATTCCCTTTGTCAAAGAATTTTCATCTTTTGGTACTGTGGAAACATAACAATATTTGCTATCTTTCATAACAAGATCAGCTGGGATTTGTTTTACACTTGTATGATTTTTACTACTTGATGTTCGAACTGTAAATTGATAATCGGTAGAATTGCTACCAGCAGATAAATAAGAGACTGGGATTCGGAATAACT
The DNA here is from genome assembly GCA_017694765.1 of Candidatus Scybalomonas excrementavium. Taxonomy (GTDB): domain Bacteria; phylum Bacillota; class Clostridia; order Lachnospirales; family Lachnospiraceae; genus Scybalomonas; species Scybalomonas excrementavium. Next base: position 2,323 of record JADIML010000042.1, on the reverse strand, counting down.
CTCTTTTAACAAGTGCAGTGTTTGGAACTTTTAATCCTGAAATAGAACTTAATATGACTTCTACATTTAAATAACGAGTATCCATATAACGAATTAAATAATCTGTAAAATGTAATCTTGCATACGTTCCATCTTTATTTTCGATAAGAGAAACACTTGCTGGTAATGTCGTATCATCTTTTAAAAAATTAACTTGTACCGTAGATCTTTCCTTTAAAAGAGCAGCTTCTTTTGTCGTCACTGGAATCATAATATCCCATGTATCACCAGTAATGAGTTTATACACTGGCGAACCTGCTTCCACCAAATTACTTGTTTTTAGCTGTTCTTTTTTGTAGGAACTTTGATCAAATGTTTGTTTTGTAACAGTTTCTGGTGTTAAAGTTTCAAATCCGTCCATAAGATAAGAAACAAGACCACTTTTTGGACTGCTTACTTTGCTATATGAGTCAGAAATTCCAGCTTCTTTTAATGCGTCATCTAGCTGCTTCATTGTTTTATCATTGGTTACAGATAAAATCGCATTATTTAAATTATATTTAAAATCATACACTTCATAGAAAGAGTCATCTTTGTAATAGTTGTTAAAGGTTGAAATAATCTCTTTTAAATTTTCATAACTATCCTCATCAAGAATATTATTTTCTGTACTAAGTTTGGATAAATAGTCATAAACTTCACCTGATTCATCAACGGAATATACGTATTCTTTTTTTGCAACACGACTTCCTTCTGGAGCGTAGTAGCTTAAATAGCCATCGGTTTTATTTGTTATAATTTTCTCTGTTCGAAGTACAACACCTGTTGTGGTAATTGTCTTTTGCATTTTATCGCTTGTAACTTGATAGGTTGAGATTGTATCACTGCGCATATACAAAAAAACATTAATCATTAAGTAAATAAAAATAATCCCAAATGTGACCGTTCCAATGTTCCAATGAATCAATTGTCTTGGAAATTTTAACACTTTTCTTCTTCTACTTTTCGTGTTGCGTCTATTTCTTGTTCTAGTAGAGGCACTTTTTCTTTGGGGTGTTCTTCTATTTTGAGTTGCCATTATGTATCCTCCATTTATGTAAAGATGCTCCATTTAAATACGTACACTGACACCCTTGTGTGTATTGTTTTTCGTCCATTAGTGCTAAAAATTCATCTTTTAACTTCCACCAGCTTGTCCCCCAATTAGAAAATTCGGAGTATTCTTCTGGAACACGACTAAAAAGACGCTCAATGGCAATGTCACTACGAAGTAAAGCAATACATTCTGTAAGTCGATGTAAGTATTCTTCTTTTGAGCATAAAGTAATTTTACCATTTTTATACTCTCTATACAATAAGGTATTTTTCGGAATATAAAGAGAATGAAATTTTACAATATGAATCGGAAGAGCTGATAAAAATCTGACAGATTCTAAGGCATCTTCTGTTGTATCATACGGAAGATTTAAAATCATATGTGTACAAATATGGATTGGATACCGAGAAATCCGCAAAACAGCATCTACATATTCAGCAAGACCATGCCCACGATTAATTTTACGCAATGTATGATAATTAATCGTTTGTAGTCCAAGCTCAATCGTAATTTGAATTCCTGTCTTTGTATGGAGTTCTTGTAAATATTCTAAATAATCATCATGAATACAATCTGGTCTTGTGGAAATTGAAATTTCTACAAGATCTGGAAAGGCAGCAGCTTCTTCCAGTGCCTGTTTAAAATCTTCAAGAGGTAAAAATGTGTTGGTATAATTTTGAAAGTAAGCAATAAATTTATGTGCCTTATATTTTTTCTCGATTTTTTCTTTTGTATGTGTTAGTTGTTCCGTAATAGATATTTGATTGGAATGTGCCTCAAACCCAGTTCCAACTTCGGAACAAAAGCTACATCCACCAGTTCCGTCTTTACGATTTGGGCATGTAACAGGCATATTAATTGGCAATTTATATACTTTTTCTCCATATTGTTCCTTTAAGTAATTGGAATATGTTCTATAGTAATTTTGTTCTTGCATAAAAACTCCTTATTTCTATCGTTCTAATATTCTTCTTTCTATCTTACAAAAAGATTGAGAAATAATCAACGCCTTATGTGGGAGAAAAATAAAAAAAGGACTGCAACCCGTCAGTCCTTTTTTATGCGATTTAAGGTTCAGGATACCAAGATACCTTAACGTCTTCACCTTGTATTGTTACTTTAACACATTTATTTTTATGTTCATCTGTTTGACCATAATTATATCCAGCAGTTCCAGAAGTTGGTGCAGTATTTGTTAATGTACCAGCTTCGGCATTATAGTAGTAAATTTTTTGAACAGTTGTATCT
>JADIML010000041.1 GCA_017694765.1 Candidatus Scybalomonas excrementavium | reverse complement strand
ATCTAGTAGGACTTATTTTGGTTATGCTAGGAACTGGTGTGATGAATTGGAGCTATGCGATAAAAACTGGATTCTTTGAACAGAATACGTTACCAGTAAGTTCCTATCTCATCCTAGGAGCTTTCAAAGGATTTTTGATGAGTGTTGTTTTATTCATCGTAGCAAAGTCGTTTCGAAGTTATATAGAGAAGAAAATCGGTGGAATTACAGGAGATGCAATGGGAGCTGGCTCAGAAGTTTGTGAGCTGATGTATTTGCTACTTAGCCATTGCCATTTGTATATGTAAGAAAGAAGGAAATTATGAAAGAAGTCGGATATTATGAAGAACACGTAATCAAGTTGATCGATTTGGTTGAACCTGTTTGTAAACAAACAATGGAAGAAGTAAAGGAACATTGGAACACGTTATGTAAACCACTTGGAAGTCTTGGGAAATTAGAAGATATCGTTGTTCAATTAGGAGGTGTTTATAGAAGCGAATATCCAAAAAGTCGGAAAAAAGCTGTTATTATTATGGCAGGCGATCATGGAATTGTGGAAGAAGGAGTGACACAGACAGGTCAAGAGGTCACTCGTTCTGTGGTAGAAAGTATGACGAAGAAAGCATCGGCTGTTTGTATTATGGCAGCCCAAAATCAGGCAGATGTATTTCCAGTGGATATTGGAATTGCTTCTGATCCAGAAGGTGAAACGATTTTAAGAAAAAAAGTTTGTTATGGAACAAAAAACTTTAAGAAGCAGGTATCTATGACAAGAGAAGAGGCGGCACAAGCCATTTTCTATGGAATTGAGACGATCAAAGAGCTAGTAAAAAAAGGATATGATACTTTTGCAGTTGGTGAAATGGGAATCGGGAATACGACAACAAGTAGTGCCATTACTGCAGCTTATTTTCAATGTTCAGCGAGAGAAGTAACAGGACGTGGCGCTGGACTTACAACGAAAGGATTAGAAAGAAAAATTGCTGTTATTGAAGAAGCAATTCAATTTCATAAACCAAATAACAATGATGTTTTTGATCTTTTATCGAAAATAGGAGGTTTGGATCTTGCAGGAATGATAGGATGCTTTCTTGGAGCAGCTTTATATCGAAGACCAATCATTATGGATGGATTCATTTCTACCGTATCTGCTATGCTTGCTATTAAACTTTGTCCAATTTGCAAAGAATATATGTTACCTTCTCATTGTTCCAAAGAACCAGCCGGAAAGAGAGTACTAGAAGAAATAGGAATAGAACCGTATTTTATGATGGATATGCACATGGGAGAGGGAACAGGGGCTGTCATGACATTTTCATTTATAGATTATGCACTTACCTGTTATCATAAAATTCCAAAGTTTGAAGAAAATAAAATTGAGAAATATGTTCCTCTAAATTAGGAGTAGAAGATAAGAAAATACACTTGTGTTTCAAAGAATCGATAGCTATAATAGAAGTAAAATAATCATAGAAATGAGGGATACATATGTTAAAAATTGAGAACTTTACGAAGAAGTATGGAGAAAAAAAGGCAGTTGATCATTTATCATTACATATTGAAAAAGGAAATATTTATGGATTTATTGGACATAATGGAGCTGGTAAAACAACAACATTAAAATCTGTTGCAGGAATTATGGAATTTGAAGAAGGAGAAATTTATATTGATGGACAATCAATCAAACAGAACCCTCTTGCATGTAAAAAACAAATGGCATATATTCCCGATAATCCAGACCTTTATGAATATTTAACAGGCATTAAATATTTAAATTTTATTGCAGATGTTTACGGAGTGAGTCAACAAGATAGAACAGAACGAATCAGAAAGTATGCCGATCTCTTTGAACTTACAGACTCTTTAAAAGAACCAATTAGCGCCTATTCTCATGGAATGAAACAAAAGCTAGTCATTATTTCGGCTTGGATTCATGAGCCAAAATTGATTCTTATGGACGAACCTTTTGTAGGACTCGATCCAAAGGCTTCCCATTTATTAAAAGGAATGATGAGAGAGTTATGTGATAGAGGTGGGGCTATCTTTTTCTCGACCCATGTTTTAGAAGTCGCAGAAAAATTATGTGATAAAATTGCGATTATTAAAGGAGGGAAATTGCTTATTTCAGGTAATACCGAAGAAGTCGTTGGCAATGAATCTTTAGAGGATATATTCCTAGAATTGGAGGATAAAAATGCTTAGAACATTGATTGGAATTCGGTTACAAGGCATTTTTATGAAGATGTTAAAAGGAAATAAGAAGAAAAATGCCGGTCTTTTTAAAGGGATGCTCATGATCGTTTTCTTTCTATATATTGCTGTTGTATTTGGAGGGATTTTTGGCTATATGTTTTCTCATATGCTAGAACCCTTTACAGCGATTGGATATGAGTGGCTCTACTTTGGAATTATGGCGCTTATGGTCATTATGCTTTGCTTTCTAGGAAGTATTTTTATGACACAACAAGAAATTTATGGTTCCAAAGATAATGACTTACTGCTTTCCATGCCGATTAAAGTAAGAGATATTTTATTAAGTAGAATTTTTGTTCTTTTAATTATGAACTACATATATGAAGCGATTGTTGTTCTACCTTGTCTTTTTGTATATTTTATCAGGACAAAATTTCACTTCTTATCTTTTTTATATGCATGCATTGTAGTTGTTACATTACCACTATTTGTTGTGACCTTATCCTGCATTTTTGGTTGGGTTATGGCTATGATTATGAGAAAGATCAGAAATAAAACAGCTATCACTTTACTCTTATCATTAGGATTTTTAGGAGTTTATTTTTATGTCATTAATAAATTCCCAGAGTATTTAATGATGCTAATCCAAAATGGAAAATCAATTGGTGACGCCATAAAAGAGACACTTTTTCCAATTTATCATTTATCGATGGCGATTACAGAGGGCAGTTTTAGCAGTTTAATTTTCTACTTGCTCTCAGTATTCATACCATTTGGAATTGTGTTATATTTGCTCGCACACAACTTTATTCATATTGCGATTAGTAAAGCACCAACGAAAAAGGCAAAATTAAAAGAAAATGATATGAAATATAGT
>JADIML010000040.1 GCA_017694765.1 Candidatus Scybalomonas excrementavium | reverse complement strand
TATGCGACCAATCCAATGAAAAATCAATGCCATAGGTATATTAGGAAAAAAATAAGCTATATGATCCAAAATCATTGCTAATAATGCAATTAATTTAAGTTTAAAAATATCTATTTTTTAGTATTCTCCTTGGACTTTTATATAATATATTGTATAATTTAAACAAAATAAAATGAAGGTTTTTTATTCTTCCATCTATTTTTGACTCTCATTTTATTTTATAGACTACACTATAGCATATAATTGGAATTATATCTATAATTTTCCAACCTTAAATTTTATAAATTTATCACATGGAACGCATTGTATACTAAAAAAGCCATCGAAGTCCCTCAAGCTTGAGAGGCTTCGATGGCAGTTGATGCACGGAAAGTACTTGTATCAAAGCATATTATATTATACTTGTTTACATGTATTTTTCTTTTAATTCAGCAATTTTTTTCTGATATACTTCATTGCGTTTTTGTTGGAGTAATTGTCCTTCAATTTTTTCTTTTACTTCTTCAAGTGGAAGAAGAGAAGATTCTGTGCGGCTTTCCACTTTTACAAGATGGTATCCGAACTGAGTTTTAACAGGACCAGTAATAGTTCCAATTTCTGCTTCAAAAGCAGCATCTTCAAATTCTTTTACCATTTGTCCTTTTCCAAATTCACCAAGGCTACCACCTTGAGCGCCAGATGGGCAAGTAGAATATTCTTTTGCAGCATCTTCAAAGGATTTTGTTCCATCTTCGATCTCTGCTTTAATGTCCTGACATTTTTCTTCTGTATCTGTTAAAATGTGTTTTGCAGTTACAGTTCCAGCCTTTGTAAACTGGTCTTTATGTCCTTCATAATAAGATTTGATTTCTTCTTCTGATACTGTAAGATCCTTTACAACTTCACGAACAGCAATTTGAGCTAACACTTCTCTTTGTGCTTCTTCCATAATACGTTTGTATTCATCGCTTTCGTTTAATTTTTCATCTTCTCCTAATTTAGCAAAAAGACGCATTGTGATCATTTGATCAATAAAATGCTGTTTTGCTTGTGGATTCGCAAGATAAGCCTTTTGTTCCTGTGGAAGATTTTCTACATAAGCATCAAAATCAGATGTAGTGATTGTTTCGCCAGCAATTACTGCAAGTACTTCATTTGTCATGATAATTTCTCCTTTTATGTATGTTTCTATCATATACTATAAGAAAAAAGTGTCACTTTGTAAAGGAAAGAAATGAAAATGTCTTAATAAAAAGAAGAGAAATGAAAGAAAATTTTGAGAATACCATACATTTTTTATAGAGATATCATTTTATCAGAAAAATAGTTTTGCATTAGAAAAAAATATGATACAATATAAAAATAATAGTTGTAGGAGGATGATATATGAAAAAAAGACAGATTATTTTTGTTATGCTACTTTGTTGTATGATGTTTATAACGCCAATGGAAGTTTTGGGACAAGATAGTTCGAAAGAAAAACCAGATGTTACTATTTCTTCGGCAGAAGAATTAAGAGCATTTGCAACGAAAGTAAATAATGGAAATACATATGATGGAAAGTTAATTAAATTAACAAAAGATATTCATTTTAATCCAGAGGAAGAAGATAACTTTACTCCAATTGGAATTGGAAAATATGCAAAAAAACAATACCAAAAGTATTTAAAAATGGACTTTGGTACTTGGTATGATGAGTGGATCAAAGAAAATGAGGGATTCTCAGGTACATTTGATGGTGGAGGACATATAATCAGTGGACTCAATCAGAGTGATATGTTTGGAGGCTTATTTGGATATGTTGCTTTGGGAAGTGTGGAAAATGTAACCATTAAAAATGCAACGTTTCAAAATATAGTTGGAGGCTCTATTGCATTTATCAATGAGGGCTTTATTCGAAATTGTCACAATCGTTCTAAATTAATAGGAGATTGGGTATCTGGTATTGCTCTTTGGAATGACATGATCATTACAGATTGCTCCAACATAGGAGTCATATCTCCAACTGGTAACACACATAGAGGTGGCATTGTAGCAGTAAATGATGGAATGATTGTGAACTGTTATAATGCTGGCAATATAATTATCAGTGACAATGATAACTATGGATATGGTGGCATTGCTGGATACAATGGAGATGATGAGGAAGACAGTGAATCATTTGGTTGGATGATGAATTGTTATAACATTGGGAGGATTCTTGGACGAGATGGAAATAATTATGCTGGAATTGTAGGATGTGCTTATAATGGAATCATTCAATCTTGTTATTATGCAAAAGAATCAGCCGTTAGTGCCTTTGAATTGGTAGGTGATCATATTAATTTAATGGGAAATCAAAGACTAACAAAACGAGAGATGGCAACAAAGTCTTTTGTGACTCTTTTAAATGAAGGGGCAGAAGAGTTCGAAATAATAAAATGGGAGCTGAATCATAAAACGAATTATCCAACTCTGATGAAGCTACGTGAAGTTACATTCAAAAATATGAAAAATGGAGTCATTCATACAGATAATAGTTATGCTTATCAAGGACAAAAAGTGACTCTAATAGTAGTGCCAAAGAAAAATTATAAGTTAAAGACAATGTCAATAAAAACAACAAGTGGTAAAACAATTCAATACAAGAAAGTAAAAGGTGAGTATCGTTTTACAATGCCAAAATCAAAAGTTGTCGTAACTGCAAGTTTTAAAAAGAAATAAAGCATAAAAATTTATAGTAATAAAAAAGAGTTAGCTAGGAAGAAAAACTGGCTAACTCTTTTTTATGTTATAGGAAATTCCGTTTAACGAATCATTCGTACCATATAAAAAACGCACGATGTGCGAAGGATATGCAGGCACAGTATAGAAAAAAAGGAAGAATACTTCTTGACACAATATACTATGTAATATATAGTATATTGCATAAGGAGGTATAAAGATGGATACACAACTAAAAAAAGGGCTATTAGAAATGTGTGTATTAGCTGTTCTAAAGCGAGGGGATTCCTATGGATACCAGATTATCAAAGATATTTCTGTATGTATTACTATTTCTGAATCGACTTTGTATCCAATTTTAAAGCGATTGGAAAACAATGGGTGTCTAACGACATATTCCGTAGAACATAATGGTCGTTTGAGGAAATATTATAAAATTACAGAAGTAGGAGAACAGAAAATACAAGAATTTCTCGATGAATGGGATCAAGTGATGGAGATTTATTATTTCATAGGAGGGAGAGAGGATTCATGACAAAAAAAGAATTTTTATCGATTTTAGAGAAAGAACTTGATATGTTACCAAGAGAAGAACAAAATCGGACTGTCATCTATTATGAAGAGTTAATTGAGGATCGAATGGAAGATGGAATGACAGAAGAAGAGGCTGTTAGGGGGATTGGAAATCCAAAACAGTTAGCTAGAGAAGTCATAGAGGAAAATGAAGGAGAGCTTTGGGAGAAAATCGAAAATCCTAACCATTCTTTAGGGGCTAAAATTGGGATATGGGCAGTCATTTTATTAGGCTCACCGCTTTGGGCATCGATTTTATTCGCTCTTATTTTATGTATTTTATCTGGCTATCTTGTCATTTGGACGGTGCCATTAATAGGAGCTAGTTTTACATTAGCATTTGGTGTAATTGGAGTATATGGTGTGATTAGTTTTCCATTTGCTGTGTTTGATGGAGTAGGGATTGGAATCTTTCATCTAGGAACAGGGATGTTAGGACTTGGTCTTATGCTTATATTTGCATTAAGTACATTATGGATGAGTAAGAAAATCATTTATATTACGTGGAAATTTACGAAATTTATTAGCAGTCGTTTTAGAAGAAGGAGGGGAAGAGCGTGAAAAAATTATGGATAGCAGGATTTCTTCTTACAATTGGTGGAATTGGAATGACAGTTGTAGGACTAGGAATATCCAAATATACAAAAGATAGCTTGTATTATGATAGAAAAGAAAATGGAGAGGCAATTCAGGTAATAGAAGATTCCTATGAAATACCAAATCAATTAGTACTTGATGTCGATACATGTAATATAAAATTGAGAGAGGAAACAAAAAAGGAGCAAGTAACGATCCAATATCCAAGCGACTATGAAGTATCGGCGACGAAAGAAAAACTTTCTATTCAACCAATACAAGGAGAAGAAAGACAAA
>JADIML010000039.1 GCA_017694765.1 Candidatus Scybalomonas excrementavium | reverse complement strand
GACACCAAGATTTCTCAGAAGATACGTATCGAACATTAATGGCAGCAGATTCAGCAGTTATGGTAATTGATGCTTCAAAAGGGGTAGAAAAACAGACAATTAAATTATTTAAAGTTTGTGTTATGCGTCATATTCCAATTTTTACTTTTATTAACAAGTTAGATCGTGAAGCAAATGATCCATTTGAATTGCTTGATGAAATTGAAAATGTATTAGGAATTCGTACTTGTCCAATCAATTGGCCAATTGGATGTGGGAAGCAATTTAAAGGGGTATATGATAGAAATACAAAAATGATTACAACCTTTAAATCTGTTTCAAGTGGTGGACAAAAAGCAGCCGAAACACAAGAAATACCTGTAGATTCTGAAGAAACAAAAAATGAAATCGGATATGCACTTCATGAACAGCTTTTAGAGGAAATTGAGCTATTAGATGGAGCAAGTGATGAATTTGATCAAGAGAGAGTAGCTGCAGGAGAATTAACACCAGTATTTTTTGGTTCTGCTCTTAATAACTTTGGAGTAGAAAACTTTTTACAACACTTTTTAGCTATGACAAGTTCGCCATTACCAAGAAAATCAAATATTGGAGAAATTAGTCCATTTAGCGATAATTTCTCAGCATTTGTATTTAAGATTCAGGCTAATATGAATAAAGCACACCGTGACCGTATTGCATTTATGAGAATTTGTTCTGGAAAATTTACAGCCGGGATGGAAGTATTCCATATGCAAGGTGGTAAAAAAGTAAAATTATCACAGCCACAGCAGATGATGGCAGAAGAACGTCATATGGTAGAAGAAGCATACGCAGGCGATATTATTGGTGTATTTGATCCAGGTATTTTCTCGATTGGAGACACACTTTGTGTTGGAGAAAAATTTGAATATGAAGGCATCCCTACATTTGCACCAGAACATTTTGCAAGAATTCGTCAAGTAGATACGATGAAGAGAAAGCAATTTATAAAAGGAATTAATCAAATTGCTCAAGAGGGAGCTATTCAGATTTTCCAAGAATATCATACAGGGATGGAAGAAATTATCGTTGGAGTAGTTGGTGTACTACAATTTGATGTATTAAAATTCCGTCTTGAAAATGAGTATAATTGTGAAATCCGTATGGAAACTCTTCCATATACAGATATTCGTTGGATTAAAGATAAAAATATGGATATGGATAAATTAAAAGGAGTTTCTGATGTAAAGAAAGTAAAAGATCTAAAAGGAAATCCATTGTTATTATTCTCAAATCAATGGACAATTCGTATGGTATTAGAACGTAATGAAGGATTAGAGTTGTTAGAGTTTAGCAAGTAAGAGAAATAGAATATAAAAACTATGCATAAAATGTAAATATTTTGTAAAGAAAAAATAACATAAAGTTTGTCGAATATGTGGTATACTGTTTGTAGATTAGAATTTGATTGTGAAGGTACTATAGGAGGAAATACAATGAAGCAAACAAAAAAATGGCTCATATGGATAGGGTGTCTTTTTTTAGTAACAGTGATGATCGGCGGATGTGGTTTTAAGAAAGTAAAAAAAGAACGGGTAGAATCGGCAAAAGGTGGAATAAAGAAAACGGAAGGCAATATAACAGGTTCTATAAATCAGATGACATTCCCCGAAAAAGTGGTAGAATTACCAGAAGGATATTTATTCTATCAAGATCCTGACACAACCTATTCGACAGATGAAATTTTATCACAAGACTGGGAAAGTAGCGATCCAGATATTGTGGAAGTAGATAGGGAAACAGGAGATATAACGGTTGTATCGAATGATTCTCAAAAAGAGGTAACGATTTCTGTTGTACAAATATTAGAGGATGGTAGTGAAGTAAAAGGTGCTTATAAAGTAATGGTACAGCAAAGAATAAAAGAATTAACACTTGTGTCAGCAGCAAAAGCATTAAGTGTAGGGACAAAAGTCAAAATCCATGTCAATACAAACCCTGTATCGATTAAAAATTCAGATCTAGTTTGGAACAGTAGTAATTCAGAGTATGCAATTGTAACAGCAGAAGGAGTTGTGAAAGCAAAAGAAGCAGGAGCTGGTAAAAGTGTTACAATTACAGCAAAAACAACAGATGGATCTCAGTTAGAACAAAGTATAGAATTTCAAATTCTAGATCCGAATAAGCCAATGGTAGCACTTACATTTGATGATGGTCCTTCTTATGAAAGTACAAAGATTATTGTAGATACATTAAAAGAGTATAATGCACATGCAACTTTTTTTGTCTTAGGAGAGCATCTAACAGAAAGTGAAACAAAAAATAGAGAGCTTTTAAAAGAAAGTTTTGAAAATGGTAACGAAATAGCGAATCATACATATGACCATAAGCAGTTGACGTTATTATCGATACAACAGATGCAACAAGAAACAACGAGTACAAGTGATTTAGTAAAAGAAATCACAGGACAAGAAACGAAGCTATTACGCCCACCATATGGAGCAAGTAATAGTACGGTAGAGTCAACATTACAATATCCATTTATTTTATGGTCAGTGGATACTTTAGATTGGAAAACAAGAAATACAAATTCTACGATCCAATCTGTATTAAATGGGGCAAGAGATGGAGCAGTTATTCTTATGCATGATATTCATATGCCAACGGCAGAAGCTGTTAAAGTGATTGTTCCTGAACTGGTGAGTCGTGGTTATCAGCTTGTGACAGTGAGTGAGCTTGCTCAAGCAAAAGGAATTACTTTAGAAAATGGGAAACGATATGGTAGTATACATTCAAATTCTTAAACAAATAAGATAACATATAGAAAAGGGGCTATCCCACGAAATTGTTCGTGTGATAGCCCCTTTTAAAGTTGGTTGCTTTAAAGTAGGGAAATTTCACTTTATGAGCAATTTCTATATCTATATGAAATTATTTCCATATTATAAAAGTGCATGATAAGTAACGATTCTATTTTATGAAGGAAAAATAAAAAAAATATAAAGATAAAAACTCTTGTAATTTAACGGTTTTTTGCTGTAAAGGGATAAAATTTGCAGGGAAAATGTTAGAAAACAAAAAAAATAAATGGCTATTTTATTGGGATTTTGAGTTTAAAATGAAGGATTTGAAAAAAATTATTCAAAAAAATGTTTTTTTTCATTGACGAATAAGAAACTCAAGAGTATAATTGTATACAATTAACTTTAGAAATATTTTATATATTAAAACAAGAGGAAAGAGGAAGAGTAAAATGCAAAAAAGAATGAAGAAAATAGTAGCAGTTGCTCTTGTTGTGATGCTTACTATGGTAACAGTTGCCTGTAAATCAGGTGCTTCTAAGGATAGCCATACATTAGTCATTGGTAGTATGGGACCAATTACAGGAGCAAATGCTGTTTATGGAACATCTGTGAAAAATGGAGCAACGATTGCAGTGGATGAGATTAATCAAAAGGGTCTTGATGGTGAACCACTTGGAGTTCACTTAGAGTTAAAGTTTGAAGACGATCAGGCAGACGCACAAACAGCGGCTAATGCTTATTTTCGATTATTATCAGAAGGAATGGATGTTTTACTTGGAGCAACAACTTCGGGAGCTTGTCAGATTGTGAATAAGTTATCGGAAAGAGATGATTTACTAATGGTTACACCTTCTGGTTCAGCAAATAATATTACAGATCCAGATAATGTTTATAGAATTTGCTTTACGGATCCATCACAAGGAACGAAAATTGCAGAATTGATTTCGAAAACTTTAAATTATAAAAAGGCAGCAGTTCTTTATGATGTATCAAGTGACTATGGAAAGGGTGTCCATGATCAGTTTGTAAAAGATGCGAAAGAAAATGGATTAGAAATTGTATCTGATCAATCGTTTAATAGTGGAGATAAAGATTTTAACACCCAGCTTACAACAATTAAATCTTCAGGAGCCGAAGTTATTTTTGTTCCTGGATATTATCAAGATGTATCTTTTATTTTAACACAGGCAAATCAACTAGGTCTTAACATACCATTTGTTGGTAGTGATGGATGGGATGGAGTAACAAATCAGCTTGGAAGCAATGCGACTGTTGCAGATGGAGCTATTTTCTTAAGTCCATTTTTTTCAGCAGATACAACTCCTAATGTAAAAAACTTTGTAGAAGAATATAAAGAAAGATTTGATAGTATTCCTGATCAGTTTGCAGCAGATGCCTATGATGGGGTTTATGCCATTGCAAAAGCATATAAAATCGCACAGTCTACAGAGAGCGAAATGTTAATAGAAGCTATGAAAGAAGTAGAAGTAGATGGTATTACTGGAAGATTTTCTTTTGATGAAGATGGGAATCCAAATAAAGAAGCAAAATACATCCAGATTGAAAATGGTGAATATACATTATTTGAGTATTAAAATCTATAAAATACATATGTACTTCTAAAGATAGGAATGGAATTGAAAGGGAAAGTAAAGAGGTGAAAGAATGAAATTTCTTGCTCAAATTATAAATGGTTTAAGTTTGGGGAGTATTTATGCTCTCATTGCACTTGGATATACGATGGTATATGGAATTGCTAAGATGATTAACTTTGCCCATGGAGATATTATTATGGTAGGGGCATATTCTGTCTATTTAGCTTTAACAGTGGCACATTTGCCAGTACCTGTTGCAATTTTGATAGGAATTATGACTTGTGCGATTTTAGGCGTAATCATTGAGAAAATTGCATATAAACCACTTAGAAATGCTCCATCTTTAGCTGTTTTAATTACAGCGATTGGAGTGAGTTATTTTTTACAAAGTGCAAGCCTTATTTTATTCGGTTCTCAAGCAAAGGCTTTTCAATCGATTGTTACATTAAAGGCTATTCATATTGGAGAAATCACGATTTCAGGCGAGATTATCGTTACGATTATGGTGACACTAATTTCTATGATTTTATTGACATTATTTATTAATAAAACAAAAGCAGGAAGTGCTATGTTGGCAGTATCAGAAGATAAGGGAGCAGCTAAACTTATGGGAATTCATGTGGATAGAACGATTTCTATGGTATTTGCAATTGGTTCTGGACTTGCAGCTGTTGCAGGGATTCTTTATGCATGTACCTATGGATTTATCGATCCATATATGGGTTCTATGGCTGGAATTAAAGCATTTGTCGCTGCTGTATTAGGAGGAATCGGTAGTGTTCCAGGTGCAATGATTGGTGGAATATTATTAGGAGTCATTGAAAGTTTATCAAAAGCCTATATTTCGACACAGCTAGCAGATGCAATTGTATTTGGTGTCTTGATTCTTATGTTGATTATCAAGCCAGCTGGTATTCTTGGTGTCGTAAAAAAAGAGAAAGTGTAGGTGGAGGCAGTGAAGAAATTATTATCGAAACAAAATATATTCCGTATCATTGCGATAATAGGCATTTTCTTAGTTCTTTATCTTGCAGTTGAAAATGGAATTTTAACAAGACAATATAGTTATTTATTAGTTCCTGTTGGTATTAATGTTATTTTAGCAGTATCTTTAAATCTAACGACAGGTTACCTAGGCGAATTAACACTTGGGCATGCAGGATTTATGTCAGTAGGAGCTTATGCAGGTGGTCTCTTTAGTATTTATGCAAACTTGCCATATTTTCCAGGATTTATTCTCGCTTTATTAGTAGGTGGAATCGTTGCTGCTTTTTTTGGGTTGCTCATTGGAATTCCAGTTCTTCGATTACGAGGGGACTATCTTGCCATTGTAACATTAGCATTTGGTGAGATTATCCGTTCTGTCATTACAAATTTACCGGTTACTGGTGGAGCGTCTGGACTCAATAATATTCCAATGTATACAACTTATATTTCTGTCTATGTGGTTGTAATTTTTACAATTTTAATCGTTATGAATTTAGTAAATAGCCGTCATGGTCGTGCAATTTGTTCCATTCGTGAAGACTATATTGCTTCAGAATCCGTAGGTATTTCTTTAACAAAATATAAAATTCTAGCATTTGTA
>JADIML010000038.1 GCA_017694765.1 Candidatus Scybalomonas excrementavium | reverse complement strand
ATATGTAGCAGGAAGTTTTGTATGGACTGGATTTGATTATCGAGGAGAGCCAACTCCATTTGAATGGCCAAGTGTATCTACATTCTTTGGAACTTATGATAGTTGTGGTTTTGAGAAGGATGCTTGTTATTTATATAAAGCATTTTGGGGAAAAAAGCCAATAATTCATTTAGTATCTCCTTGGGTCAATAAAGAATCGATTGGTAAAAAAATAAAAGTTATGGTTACAACGAACTGTGAAGAAGTAAAGGTCTATTCCAATGAGAAATTGGTGTTTTCTGGAAATCCAGATCGCTATGATCAAATTGCTTTTGAATTGGTATGTGAAGAAGGTATATTAAAAGCGGAAGGTTTACAAAATGGAGTCGTAGTTGCAACTGATATCCAACAGACAGCTGGGGAAAAAGAGCGGATTGTGATTGAACCAGTATCATCAACGTTAAAGAGCGGCGGACATGATATCGCGATTTTAAATGTAAAAGTAGTCGATAAAAATGGAATTGTCGTTCCAAATGCGGACGATCAGCTACACATAGAGGTTGTAAATGGAACCGTTGTTGGAACTGGTAATGGAAATCCAAATTCCCATGAACCAGATGTAGCACCATATAGAAAAGTATTTCATGGTTTAGCACAGTTCCTTGTAAAGCCACTACAGGATATAAAAGATAGTATGAAAATCCGTATTTATGCAGAAGGCTTACAAGAAGATACCGTAGAGATTTCAATTGAACAGGTGGATGAAATTCCATATATTAAGCCGATTGAAGAAAAAATTGTAGAAGGTTGGGGCTTATTCTATCAACTTTTTGATACAATGCCAGATGCTACGATGAAAACGAATCGAAATGATATGAATAGTTTTGAACCAGTTGTATTTGCGAATCAGCCACAGCCAGAACTTTCTGGAAAATTAGGTAAGTATGCGATGTATCGAACCAATTATGATTTTGGAAAACAAGATGCAGGACGAAATCTCTATTTTACAGATATAAAAGGGCATGTATGGATTTATATGGATGGAAAACAAATCGTAGAGAGAATTGACAGTTTTGGTGGAGAACTGATTCTTCCATTAGAAGAAAGTTTAGCAGGAAGTCATGAACTGACTGTTATTGTATATAATGGAAATTCTGAGTATCCAGAAGCCGGAATTTGTAATCCAGTTCTTGTTTGTAAAACAAATATAAGCAATAATAATAAAAAATAATAAAGGATTAAAAGAGCATTTATTTTTTCAGCACAAAAACATTGTATGCTAGTAACGTAAGGATAATGTATCTGAAAAAGAAGTGCTCTTTTTTTTCATAGGAAAACACCTTGCTGCATGAATGCACAAAAGAAAAAGTTGGTAGATTGTACTTTTTACCGTTTTATTAAGAGAGTGGAGGAGTTATAACTAGTGGAATTGTTGCTAAGGTAGGTGCTGGAGCATGGGGAACAATTGATGACATTGTCTTATATAAAGAAGCTGATTTGGAAGAAACATCCAATAAGAACCTAGCTGAAGAATATAGTATTTCCTATAAGTTGAATGGTGGAGTAAATTCTGCGAAAAATCCAGCAATCTATCAAAAAGGAGAAAGTATCACTTTCAATGCTCCAAGCAAAAGAGGTTATCGTTTTGCTGGATTCTACAAATAAAAAAATTTATAGTTCTTATAGCAAAGTGATGAAAATAAAATAAATAAGATATCCTTGGAAAGTAATTGAAAACATATTAACCTTCTGATAAACTATGTATATAAGGAGTGATAATATGAAGATTTCAACGAAAGGTCGATATGCCATTCGGGTTATGATTGATCTTGCTGAGCATAATACAGGAGAATATATTACACTAATGGACATTGCAGAGCGACAAGAAATATCCGAAAAATATTTAGAGTCGATCGTTTCTATTTTAAGTAAAAATGGTTTGTTACTTTCTTTAAGAGGAAAAGGTGGAGGATATAAATTGACAAAATCTCCTGAAGAGTATACGATTCGAGAGATTCTCATTTTGACAGAAGGAAGCCTTGAAATTATTTCGGATTTAGAAAAACAAGGAAGTACGTGCAAGAGAGAAGATAACAGTCAGACTCGCAAGATGTGGGAAGGTTTGTCAAAACTCATTAATAATTATTTGGATACTATTACAATTGCTGATTTAGTCAATACGGATAATTATGTTGGAAATTATGTGATATAATAGAATAATATAAAAGAATACAGTCATAAGAAATTAAAAAATCCCTAACAGACGAGAAAAATAGTTTGGTTAGGGATTTTTTTTGTATAAAAACCCTATAAACATATTGACAAAATAGGTTTATAGGAATATGATAGAGTATAACAAATGTAAAACCGAGAGGTAGAAAGGATGGGGTGTTATGTCAAATATTTATAAGTCAGTCGATCAGTTAATTGGGAATACACCATTATTAAAACTTACAAAAATTGAACAAAAATATGAGCTAAAGGCAAATATTTATGCCAAGTTAGAATATTTTAATCCAGCGGGTTCTGTAAAAGATCGAATTGCAAAAGCTATGATCGATGATGCAGAAGAGAGAGGAATTTTAAAACCAGATTCTGTTATTATTGAGCCAACGAGTGGGAATACAGGAATTGGGCTAGCTTCCGTAGCAGCTGCAAGAGGCTACCGTTTAATTATTGTTATGCCAGAGACAATGTCAATCGAAAGAAGAAAATTGATGGAGGCATATGGAGCGGAACTCGTTTTAACAGAAGGGGCAAAAGGAATGAAAGGAGCTATAGAGAAGGCAGAACAGCTTTCTAAGGAAATTCCAAATAGCTTTATTCCTAGCCAATTTGAAAATAAAGCGAATCCAAAAACACATAGAGAAAGTACAGGACCAGAAATTTATCGTGATACAGAAGGAAAAGTAGATATTTTTGTAGCAGGTATTGGAACAGGTGGAACGATTACAGGAGTAGGGGGATATTTAAAATCTAAAAACCCAAATATTAAAGTAGTAGCAGTAGAACCAGCAAATTCAGCGATTCTATCAGGAAAGAAAGCTGGTGCTCATAAGATTCAAGGAATTGGTGCAGGATTTGTTCCAGGCGTCTTAAATACTGAAATTTATGATGAAATCATTCCTGTCGCGGATGCAGATGCGTTTGAGGTGAGTAGAGTCATTGGGCGTACAGAAGGAGTTTTAGTTGGAATTTCTTCAGGTGCTGCAACATGGGCAGCGATTGAATTAGCAAAAAGACCAGAAAATGAAGGAAAGAATATTGTAGTCATTCATCCGGATACTGGAGATCGCTATTTATCTATGAATGTATTTTAAGCAAATATATAGTTATTCAAAATAAAGATCAAACTTTATTGAGAAAAAGTAAGAAAAACGAAGATTACTGAGTATAAAATGATGAGATAAAAAGGATTAGAAAATAGGAAAACAAATAATCTACTATTTTTTCATCCTTTTTTATTTGTTCTATGGGGGAAAATAAAGATATATCTAACGAAGGCAAGGTTGTAACAGCATATCCAATAAAATAGATAGGAGATTTGTGTTATGGGAATAGATATTTATGTTTCAGATACTGAAATTGATCAATCATTTACTGGAATTGGACTTCCTCATGTATGTTTAGAAGATGATATGACAGATCTTATTTGGAAACATAGAGATATATTTAAAGAAAATATTAAAATTTTTCTAGAATTAGAGCCATATGATGATATGGCTCTATCAAATAAGCAAATAAAAGAGCTAAAATTATTTGCGAAAGATTTATTGAAGGAAGAAAAAATTTCTCTGATAGAAAAAGATTTTCGAAAATTTAATATGAATAGAGATACCTATATTGAATTCGCAACGAAGTTAGTTGAATTATGCCAATTGGCATTAGATACGAATAAAATATTGGTGAGTGAAGGCGATTAGAAAGAGGTAAAAATAGTTTATAAGAAGAACTGTTGCAAAAGTAGATGAAAATCTACTAGAGCAACAGTTCTTTTTACTTTATAAGAGACACTTTGTTTCGTGAGAGTTTCATAAC
The DNA here is from genome assembly GCA_017694765.1 of Candidatus Scybalomonas excrementavium. Taxonomy (GTDB): domain Bacteria; phylum Bacillota; class Clostridia; order Lachnospirales; family Lachnospiraceae; genus Scybalomonas; species Scybalomonas excrementavium. The sequence goes on along the minus strand of JADIML010000038.1, from coordinate 7,791 downwards.
GAGTTAAGAGAGCGAAGAAATAGAGATATTTGTTTGGGCTGGATTTGAAATCCAATTTCCATGATAATCAAATCGAGAACCATGACAAGGGCAATCCCAGCTTTTTTCATCTGGGTTCCATTCTAATTGACAGCCAAGATGTGGACAACGAATCGTTACAGGATAAACCGTACCATTATCATCTTTATACACTCCTATTTTTTCATCAGCTATCAGAACAATTTCACCATGTCCACAAGGTAAATCTTCAATAACATGCTCAGGTAGTTGCAGTGTTCTTTTTAAAAGTCCTTTTACAGCCATTCCACCCTCTTTCGTTATATTGAGGAGATCAGAAGGGGTAAAACGATTAGGAGAAAAAATAGTAGCATATGAATTTTCATAACCACATATAAGATCTTTTAGTATAAGAGCAGATACCATAGAACCTGTCATTCCCCATTTTTGAAATCCAGTTGCTACATACCAGTTTGGTGTTTTGGAAGAATAGTGACCAATATAAGGAACAGAATCTACACTGATACAATCTTGGGCAGACCAATGACTAATCTCTACGCTATTAGGAAACCATTCTTTTGCTTTTTGCCGTAAAGCATCAAAATGTCCACCTTTTATATGTTCACCACATCTATGATTTTCACCACCAAAAAGAAGAAAGTCTTTATAATTACGAAGAGAATATGCATTAGCACCTTTTCCAAGAAACATACCTTCGATCTTAGGTGCATGCTTTAGAGCTAGGACATAAGAGCGTTCTTGGTGCATACGTGTAAAATACATGCCAGGAAAGTTGATAAAAGGAAAATGGGTTGCAAATACAATAGAATTTGCCCTAACAGTACCTTGTTCTGTTTTTATAAGGTTATCTTCTACAGAAAGAACGAGGGTATTTTCATAAATCGTTAAGCATTCAGAAATAGATTTTATAAATTTTAGAGGATGAAATTGTGCTTGGGATTCAAATTGAATGGCACCAGCAGCAGGGATAGGCAGTGAAGTGGAAGGAACAAAGGAAGCAGGTAGTCCTAATTTGGTAACAGCCTCAAATTCTTTTTGCAGAAGTTCCATATCATCCGAATAGATATAGGAATCTTTTTCTTCAAAATCACAATCAATTTGTTCCTGTTTGATAAGAAGTCGGTAATGAGTAATGGCTTTTTCATTAGCAATGGCATATTGACGTGCTAATTCCTCTCCAAAATGTTTGATAAGGTGATGATAAACGAAACCATGTTGGGAAGTTATTTTTGCTGTTGTATGAGAAGTTTGTCCACTTGCAATTTGTTTTGCTTCTAATAGAACAACTTGTTTGCCTGATTTTTGAAGTTCATATCCAATGAGTATGCCGGCTAGACCAGCACCAATAATTGCAACTTCTGTCTGAATATGTGATTGAAGAGATTCTCTTCTTGGTATTGTACAATTTGTTGTCCATATGGTATCCATAATTTCCTCCAAGATCATTTTATTTGTTAGGATTCCCAACTTCTTCTCACTATATACGAAAGACATTTATAGATTTTGTAGGATATGAGTCAGCATAAAAAAATTAATAAAATTAGAATAAATTTGATAAGAGAAAGGCACATTACAAGATAAGGATTCTAATGAAAAGAATTGATTTCATTCGTCGTGGAAAGTAAATGGATAGGAGCTAACTTTTAGAGGAAAATAGGAGAGGAAAGAAGTAGAAAATTAAAATTTATTTTTAATAGGAAGAAACTGTTCAAAAAATTATCATGATTAATCGACAAAAATTCAGAAGTATAATTGTGAAAAATTCCAGTTTTTATAAAGGGCATTAGAAGATAAGAAGAGATAAAAATATATAAAATGTATAAAATAAAGGTATTTAAAGTGAATAACATGTTTAAAATGCACATGGAAAATGAAAAGGTATTGTAAATAGTTGTATGAGCAACTATTGTTGACAAAACAATTGAACAGTGCTAAAACAAGGAGAAGGAAATACGCAACAATTTTGTATCTGTATTTCACATTGTAAATTTAAAAAGAAAGAAGGGAGCCATACGGAAAAATTTGTAGAAGATTTGATGGAACAATTAAGCTGTAAGACGGTATTTACGATTCCTATTTTTGGTGGAATTAAAGTATCAGAAGCAGTTGTAGTAACATGGATTATTATGGCGGTTGTTGTGTTGCTATCTGTTGTTCTTGTAAGAAATCTAAAGGTAGAAAATCCAAGTAAAAAACAGCTTGCCTTAGAATCTGCCGTAGGAGCTTTGCACAATATTTTTGCAGAGATTCTCGGAGAAGAAGGAAAGCAATATGTACAATATTTGATGACAGTTATTATTTATATTGGTATATCAAATATTATTGGTTTATTTGGTTTTAAACCGCCAACAAAGGACATTAATGTCACAGCAGCAATGGCTATTATGAGTATTCTTTTAATTGAATTTGCTGGAATTCATAAAAAAGGTATTGTCGGATGGTTTAAGAGCTTTGCAGCTCCATCACCAATTATGATTCCGATTAATATTATGGAGATTTTTGTAAAGCCAATTTCACTTTGTATGCGTCTTTTCGGTAACGTATTAGGAGCATTCGTTATCATGGAAATGCTTAAAGGAATTGTACCAGCTATTATTCCAATTCCATTTAGTTTCTATTTTGATATTTTTGATGGATTGCTTCAAGCGTATATCTTTACATTGTTAACTGCATTATTTATTAGTGAACAGTTAGATTAGTTCAGTTAAGAATGTATAGGTAGTCTATACGAAAGAGCGATGAAAAGTCTTACAGTTGTAAACAGTTTGGATCAAAAAACTGTTATGGTATCAATGAAAAGTATCTTGTAAAAAAGAAATTTAAGGAAAGAAAAGGAGAAAACATCATGATTACATTAAGTGCACTAGGAGCAGGTATTGCAGGTATTGCAGGTATTGGAGCAGGTATTGGTATTGGTATTGCAACAGCAGGTGCTGTTAGCGCAATCGCTAGACAACCAGAAGCAGAAGGTAAAATCAATAAAACATTATTAATCGGTGCAGCTTTAGCAGAAGCAACAGCTATCTATGGTTTCGTTGTCGCTTTATTACTTATGTTCGTAGTAAAATAAAAATTAGTTTCAGTAAAGGCAGGTGCTTAAGATGTTAGAGCTTGGTAGTGGGCTTGTATTCACAGTTATCAACCTGATCGTTTTTTATCTTTTATTGAAACGCTTTTTGTTTGAGCCGATTCAAAACATTATGAAACAGCGTGAAGAAATGATTCAAGGAAAGATTGATCACGCAAATGCTATGGAAGAACAGGCAAAATCAAACAAACAAAAATATGAACAAGTTCTTGCAACTGCTCATGATGAATCGAAGAGAATTATCAAAGAAGCAAAACAAGAGGCGAGACAAGAGGCAGATGCAATTTTGGCAGAAGCGAATCAGGAAGTTATTCGAATTAAGAAAGATGCGGAAAGCGCAATTGAATTAGAACGCAAACGCGAAATGAAAAAAATGCAGGATCAGGTGGCAGGGCTTGCTCTTACTGCTGTTCATAAAGTATTAAGTGAACAACTAAATGAACAGGAAAATGAGAAGCTTTATAACCGTTTTCTGAAAGAGACAGGTGAACAAAATGACGCAAACAGAGCTTAATTATGCGGTAGTTTTGTATGAACTTCCAATAGAAAAAGAAAGTATTCAATCAGCACAGGAATGTTTTAAAAATGTTCCTATGCTGAAAGAAGTATTGGCAAATCCTACGATAGATAAAAAACAAAAGTGGAATATTATTGAACGTGTATTTCCAAAAGAAATGTATGGATTTTTAAAAAAAGTTTGTGAGTTAGGACATATGTCAAAAATTGATCAAATTTTTGAAGCCTATACAAGCTATGCAAGTGAACAAGAAAGTTTCATCTGTGCAGAACTTTTCTATGTAACAGAACCAAGTGAAGCACAAAAAGATGGATTTGTAAATTTTATTAAAAAAGAATATCAGTGTCAAAATGTAAAACTCCAATTAGTAGAAGATCGTTCTTTACTTGGAGGATTTTTATTAAAGATTGGCAGTGTTGAATACGATTATAGTTTATTAGGTAAATTGAATCATATTCGTCAGCAATTGATCGGATAATACGGAGGTGAGAAGCGTGAGTGCAATCAGTTCAGAAGAAATTATTTCTATTCTTCGAGAGGAAATAGAGAATTATGATGAGATCTGTGAAGGGCGTGAAGTTGGAGAAGTTATCTGGGTAGGTGACGGAATTGCAACAGTTTATGGAATCGATCACGCAGTATATGGAGAGATCGTAACCTTTGAAAATGGCTTAAAAGGGATGGTACAAGATATTAAACGTCATGAAATCGGTTGTATCATCTTCGGAAGAGATACAGAGATTAAAGAAGGCACAAAAGTCGTTCGTACAGGAAGAAAAGCTGGGGTTCCAGTTGGAGATGCTTTCGTAGGAAGAATTATTGATGCCCTTGGAAATCCAATTGATGGACAGGGAGAAATCAAAGCAGATGGATTCCGTCCAATTGAACAGGAAGCACCGGGAATTGTAGAACGTAAATCAGTAAGCGTTCCAATGGAAACTGGTATTTTAGCAATTGACTCTATGTTTCCAATTGGTCGTGGACAGCGTGAATTAATCATCGGTGACCGTCAGACAGGGAAAACTTCCATTGCAACAGAAACTATTTTAAATCAAAAAGGAAAAGATGTTATTTGTATTTATGTAGCAATTGGACAAAAAGCATCAACAGTTGCGAAATTAGTATCCACATTAAGAAAACATGGTGCGATGGATTATTCTATCGTAGTTACATCAACAGCAAGTGATTGTTCAGCGTTACAATACATTGTTCCATATTCAGGGACAGCTCTTGCTGAATATTTTATGTATAAGGGAAAAGATGTTTTAATCGTTTATGATGATTTATCAAAACATGCCGTGGCATATCGTGCCCTATCTCTTTTATTAGAACGTTCTCCGGGACGTGAGGCTTATCCTGGTGATGTATTCTATTTACATTCAAGATTATTAGAACGTTCTAGTCGTTTAAGTGAAGAAGCAGGTGGTGGATCGATTACAGCACTTCCGATTATTGAAACGCAGGCAGGAGATGTATCAGCATATATTCCTACGAATGTTATTTCGATTACAGATGGACAGATTTTCTTAGAGACAGATTTATTCCTCTCTGGTATGCGTCCAGCGGTAAATGTAGGTTTATCTGTTTCTCGTGTCGGTGGTGCAGCTCAGACAAAAGCTATGAAAAAGGCAGCTGGTAGTATTCGTATCGATTTAGCACAGTTCCGTGAAATGGAAGTATTTACACAGTTTAGTTCTGACCTTGATGCAGCTACCAAAGAGCAGTTAGAATATGGACATGGTTTAATGGAATTATTAAAACAGCCACTTGGTAGACCGTTAAGTCTTCATGAACAAGTCATTACACTTTGTACAGCCACAAGAAAAATTTTCTTAGGTGTTCCAAATATTAAAGAATTCCAGATGGGAATGTTAAGTTATATGGATAAAGAATATCCAGAAATTGGAAAAGAAATTGAAGAAACAAAAGTTTTAACAGATGATATGATTGAAAAAATTATATCAGTGGCAAATGAATATAAAGAAAAAGTTAGATAAGCAGGTGTTGATATGGCAAATATGAAAGAAATCCAGGATCGTATTCGGAGCATCCAGGATACTATGAAAATCACGAATGCAATGTATATGATTTCTTCCTCAAAGATGAAGAAGGCGCAAAAAGTATTGAAAGATACAGAACCATATTTCTATGCAATGCAAGATGCCATTTCAAGAGTTTTGCGACATGCTCCAGAGATTGATCATGTTTATTTTGAAGGAAATAGTGCACATAAAAAAGAAGGAAAAGATAAAAACATAGGCTATATTGTTATTACAGGAGATAAAGGTATGGCAGGTGCCTATAACCATAATGTGATTAAGTTAGCAGAGCAAAAGTTACAACAAGAAGGAAATGTTACACTTTTTGTACTAGGGGAATTGGGACGCCATTATTTTGCAAGAAAAAATGTAAAGGTAGATACAAGCGTTCGTTATACAGTGCAGCATCCTACGGTTCATCGTGCAAGATCCATAGCTCTTAAAATGCTTGAATTATATGATTCAGGTGAATTAGATGAGGTGCATATTATTTACACTGTTATGGAAAGTGCAGTTTCTATGGAAGCAAAAAGTTGGCAACTTCTTCCTTTAAAGAAACAAGGTTTTGGAAAACATCATATGAATTTAGAAGATAAAGAATTGTTAAAACAATTATTAGATGTTCATCAAGAAGTTATTACAATGTCACCATCGCCAGAAGCTGTAATGGAAGCCGTTGTTCCTCAGTTTTTAATTGGTACGATATATGGATGTCTTGTAGAATCTTATTGTAGTGAACATAATTCTCGTATGATAGCAATGGAGTCTTCAACAAAGAGTGCGAAAGAAATGTTAAACAACCTTTCGGTTATGTACAATCGTGCTCGTCAGGCAGCGATCACACAAGAAATTACAGAAGTAATTGGTGGTGCAAAAGCTCAGAAACGAAAACAGGACTCTTAACCGAATTGGAAAAGGAAAGAAAAAGAAAGCAAGAGAGGAAGTTTCGTTATGAATAAAGGTAGAATCGTACAGGTTATGGGACCTGTCGTTGACGTAGAATTTGCAAATACAGATCTTCCAAGAATTAAAGATGCTTTAGAAGTTCAAAATGGTGATAAAAAATGTGTAATGGAAGTTGCACAGCATCTAGGCAATCATGTTGTAAGATGTATTATGTTAGCAGCCAGTGAAGGACTTCATAGAGATATGGAAGTCATCGCAACAGGAGATGGAATAAAAGTTCCTGTTGGAGAAAAAACATTAGGTCGCCTTTTCAATGTATTAGGTGAAACAATTGATGGTGGAGAAACATTAGAAAATGAAGAACATTGGGTTATTCATCGTGAACCACCAAGTTTTGAAGATCAAAGTCCTGTGATAGAAGTATTAGAAACAGGCATTAAAGTTATTGACCTTTTAGCACCTTATGCAAAAGGTGGTAAGATTGGTTTATTCGGTGGTGCTGGTGTAGGTAAGACTGTCTTAATTCAGGAATTAATTCGTAATATTGCAACAGAACATGGTGGTTATTCCATCTTTACAGGGGTAGGAGAACGTTCTCGTGAAGGAAATGACCTTTGGACAGAAATGAAAGAATCAGGTGTTCTTAGTAAAACAGCCCTAGTGTTTGGTCAGATGAATGAACCACCTGGATCTCGTATGCGTGTGGCGCAAACAGGTCTTACAATGGCAGAATATTTCCGTGATGTGGAACATCAGAATGTATTATTATTTATCGATAATATTTTCCGTTATGTTCAGGCTGGTTCAGAAGTATCAGCGCTTCTTGGGCGTATGCCTTCAGCCGTAGGGTATCAGCCAACGCTTGCAACAGAAGTTGGTGAACTGCAAGAACGTATTGCTTCTACAAGAAATGGTTCTGTTACATCTGTACAGGCTATTTACGTGCCTGCCGATGACTTAACTGACCCAGCTCCAGCGACTACATTCGCCCACTTAGATGCAACAACTGTATTATCAAGAAAAATTGTAGAGCAAGGTATTTATCCAGCAGTTGATCCATTAGAATCAACTTCTCGTATTCTTGAAATTGATGTTGTTGGGGAAGAACATTATCAGACAGCGAAAAGAGTACAAGAAACTCTTCAAAAATATAAAGAATTACAAGATATTATTGCAATTCTTGGTATGGAAGAATTATCAGAAGAAGATCAGCTTACTGTATA
>JADIML010000037.1 GCA_017694765.1 Candidatus Scybalomonas excrementavium | reverse complement strand
TGCCTTACTCGTCGGCAGCGTCAGATGTGTATAAGAGACAGAGCTTGCCCTCCTAAATATCCATGTAAAATCCCTTTACAGCATCCATCCCATGGCATTTCAATGGCAGAACCACCACTTAATACACCAACGATATTTGGATTAACGCGGTATAATTCTTCTAATAATTCAATTTGATTTTGAGGAATTCTCATATGGAGTCTATCTAATCCTTCTGACTCACTTAATTCATCAAGTCCAAAGCAATATACAACGATATCTGCTTGTTTTGCTAACTCTAATGCTTCTTTACTTAACTGTGCATCTGGCTCTCCATTTCTTTGATATCCTTGCACACAGCCAATACTATTTGGAAAATATTGTTTATAAAGTTGTTCCATAGATTCTAGTTGAGTTGGATTTACCATAGAAGAACCTGCTCCTTGGTATCTTGGAGTTTTAGCAAAATCTCCGATAACGGCTACTTTTTTCTCTTTTTGAATTGGAAGAATTTGTTCTTCATTCTTTAACAATACGATACTTTTTCTAGCAGCCTTTCTTGCTAATTCATGATGTTGCTTTTTATCAAATTGTTTTGCTCTTGTCTTTTTATTCTCTTTTGATGTTAAGATAATATCAAGTAAATCATCTACACATTGATCAAGCTCTTCCATTGTTAAAGTTTTATCTTCAATGGCTTTTATTAACTCTCTTGCTGAATCTAACCCCGGAGATGGCATTTCTAAATTAGAACCTGCTTTTACACCATTTACATGATCATTTGACGCACCCCAGTCTGTAATGACAATTCCATCAAATCCCCATTCTTTTCTAAGAATGTCTTGCAATAAATGTGTGCTTTCATTGGCATAAACACCATTCACTTCATTATAACTGCTCATGATAGTTTTTGCCTTACCTTCTTTTACTGCAATTTCAAAGCCTTCTAAATAAATTTCTCTTAATGTTCTTTCATCAATAACAGAATTCATTGCCATTCTACGAAGCTCTTGGCTATTTACTGCAAAGTGTTTTGGACAAGCATATACGCCTTGACTTTGAATTCCTCGAACATAAGCACTTGCCATTTTTCCTGATAAATATGGATCTTCTGAAAAATATTCAAAGTTTCTTCCACAAAGAGGACTTCTCTTAATATTAAGTCCCGGTCCTAATAAAACATCTACTTCTTGTACAGCTGCTTCTTCTCCTAAAGCACGTCCAATTTCTTCACCAAGCTCTTCCTCCCAGCTATTGGCAATTGTTGCTGCTGTTGGAAAACAAGTTGCTTCTAAGGAAGCGTTTAACCCTAAGTGATCACCTGAACCAGCTTGCTTTCTTACTCCATGAGGTCCATCTGAACAAAAAATAGATGGAATATCTAAACGATCAATGTTCCATGACTGCCAAACATTTTTTCCACTTAATAAAGCTGCTTTTTCTTCTATTGTCATCTTATCAATGAGATGCTTATGTTTCATGTTGTATCATTCTCCTTACTTTTCTTCTTTGAAAATTATTTTTAGAATTGGGAAAAATACCCAGAACGAAATTACACAGTTAATCAACATTGTAATAAAGTCTGCTACCATCATTCCTGTACTATTTCCAAGCCAGTTCATAAAGAAATCATAAATTGGAGTCTTATAAAGACCTTGTAATGCAGCTGCTCCAACAGAAATAATTAACCATGCAATAAAATACCAAAAAGCTGCTTTTCCAATATTCGTATCAGATTTAAATGTTACATTTCTTTGTAAGAAGAAATTAATAACCTGTGCAACTAATAATGTAATCTCAACAGCTAAAAAGTAGGCAAGTCCACCACCGCCTCCTTCGCTGATTGCTCCACTCGCATAATCGAACACATAATAAATACTACCATCTATGTTATGTCCAATTGGAAGGATTTGAAAATTTGTACTAACAAGTGATGTAAATCCAAATAGATACTTAATCATTGGCATTAACACCATCTGTAATACTGTTACACCATTACTAATAACAAAAAATATAATAAATTGTGCAATAGAAGGATGTTGTTCTTGGAAGTTTTTCCAAAATCCTTTTCCACTCTTTTCTCTGTTTTCCATTTTATAGCCTCCAAATATTTATTTTGCAAAAAGGAGCTGCCACATCATATTTTCTTTTGTGACAACCCCTTTTTCTAACCGTTATACGGTTTTATGCTTCTTGTACATTTGCTAAACGTTTTTTAAATCGTTTGATCGCAACAACTTCAAGTCCAATGATACCAATTGCTAATACAACATCAATTCCGATTGCTGCAATCTTCCATGCTGGCATACCAGCATTTAAGTTTTCTTCTTCATATGCACGACTGTTTACAACAGTATATAAAATATTTTTACTTGCAGTTCTCATTGCTTGTACACCTGTTGCACTTTTTGTATCTTTCACATGGTTTGTTTCTGTGTCATAAGCAACAAGCATTGCATCTGTACCATTACGGATTGCTTGATCAGAATTCATATATCCATATACACCAAAGTAGTCTGTTAATACGAATCCTCTAAAGCCCCATTCATCTCTAAGAACTACATTACATAAAGCATTAGAAGCACCAGCCCACTCTGTTCCAATGTAGTTGAAAGCAGACATAATAGCTTTTGCTTTACCTTCTTTTACACTAATTTCGAATGGTTTTAAATAGATTTCTCGAATGGTTTGTTCATCTGCCCAAGTACATAACATTTCTGTACGGTTTGTTTCTTGATCGTTTAATGCAAAATGTTTTAAATAGGCATAAACCCCATGCTTTTCAGCTCCAATAACAGCTCTTGCTGCCATTTTTCCTGATAATAATGAATCTTCTGAATAGTATTCAAAATTACGACCTGCAAAAGCACTACGGTGAATGTTCATGGCTGGTGCATACCATCCTGATACGCCCATTTCATCAGCCATTTTTCCGATACTTTCTCCAAACTGTTCTGCAATGTCTTCATTCCATGTACTTGCAATCATAACTGCAGATGGGAAACCAATAGAACCAACGCCAGTAAAGTTATTATTAATGGATGCAGGACCATCACAGTCGATTGTATTAATCTTACCTACACTCTTTGCTTCTGAAGTTTGGTATCCAGCGATTGCGATCATTTGATCCATATCTTTAATTGTTAATTGGTCAAGTAATGTATCCCATTTTGGATCATCATAGTCAAGACCTCTTAACTCTTCTAATTTCATCTGATTGTTTGCCTCAGTTGTTGGCATTTCATCACTTTCATTATTATAATCTTCTGGATTATAATTGCTGTTGTTGATGAATGTATCTTTTTGCTCCTGTGGCATTGTAAAGTTTGTTGGTCTTTGTGTTGCTTCTTCATAATTTGCAAACTTATTTTTACGAGATAAATAAGTTACAGTTCCAGCTGCATGATCAAACTGGTTTGTTACTGCTACTTTATCAGTAGTACGCATATTGTTTTCATTATAAACAATATCTTTTTTCACTTTGTATACTTGTTGGTCAATAACAGTATGAGAATCTTTATTAATACTAATTTCGTATTTTCCAGCTTCTAAAATATAGGCTTTTTCGTTTTTATGATCATAAGAAGCCATATCTTCTACAGCAATAGAAATAGATACTGTTTCAGATTCTCCTGGTTGTAATGTATTTGTTTTATCAAAGGCAATTAAGTTAGCAGTTGCTTTTTCAATTCCACCATTTTTATATGGAGGGTTATAATATACTTCGATAACATCTTTACCAGCTACAGAACCTGTATTTGTTACTGTTACATCAAATGTGATACTACCATCTTTTTCTTTGATAGCGCCCATTTTTTGTTCAAATGATGTATAAGATAATCCATATCCAAATGGATATAATACAACATCATCGTAATTAATAAGTCCTTCTTTTGCTGCTGTTTCATAGAAACGGTATCCAACATAAATACCTTCTACATAATTTACAAAAGATGGAACTGCTTCCGGAGAGAATTGTGACGCTGGAACTTTAAACTCGTCCATATTGTCATAATCAAATACTCCAAAGTTATTCCATGTTGGAGTTGTTGTTAAATCTTTTACAAATGTATCAATTGTCTTTCCAGATGGGTTAATAGAACCATTTAAGATTTCTCCAAAAGCACTAAATCCTGCCTGTCCTGTTCCTGGACACCAAAGAGCACCTTTAATCTGTGGATATTCATTTACGAATCCAAGTTCCATCGCATTTGCTCCATTGTATACAACAACTACATTATCAAAATTAGAGCAAACCATTTCAAGCATATTGCGTTCTGTTTTGTTTAATTGTAAGTAATGTTCTCCCTCTTCAAAATCTTTGTAATCTTTTGAATTATCTGTATAAGTTACTTTACTTACATCAGTAGGAATATCAGCTCCTTCTCCTCCTACACGTGTAATTACCACAAGAGCTGTATCCGAAAATTCTTTCGCATTTTGGATCATTTCATCTGTATAACTGTCTACAGTTGGTTCTGGTAATGTCCAATCTTGAGCAAACATACCAACTTCTGGTCTATCCGCACGATATTCTGTATAAAAATCAGAAAGTTCTGTATTTAATTTAAATCCAGCATTTTCTAATCCCTGTAAAAGAGAAACTGTTTCATAAGCATCAGAAAGGGAACCTGATCCTGTTCCACCATAGCAAGGGTTTGTAGATGCCCATCCAAATACGTTTAATGCATTTGTCTGATTCAGTGGTAAAATATTATCTTCGTTTTTTAATAATACAATTCCTTCTTCAGCTATTTTTTGAACTAAATCAGTTGCTTCTTTTGATGTTTCTTCTGTAATTGTTCCTTTTCCCATTGCAAGTGTAATTAAACTTGACATTGGAATAAAACAGATCATATTAACGGTAAGAACAAGTGCAAGGAATATCGCAATTCCAGCTTGTGCACGCACGAATTTTCTTTTTGCTGTTTTTAATTTCTTACAGGCAATCATAACAATAATTGAAAGTAATAATACAACACCAAAGAAAATTAAATATGGCTTGCACGAATTGAGCACATTCCAAACATCATCCATATTAATCTGTAACATTTCATTCTCCTCCAGTAATTCTTTTTCTTTATAAACAGGCCTGTTTTATATTGTCTACTGTAACATAAAAGAACAAAAAAAGATCTTTTTTTGCATAACTCGTCATTTTTGACGCATAACTGACCACTTAAAAAAATTTTTATATTGACAGGAAAATAAAATTGTCCCCAAATTAGAACAAAGTGTGCATTGCACACTCTTCGCGACTTTAAGTTA
>JADIML010000036.1 GCA_017694765.1 Candidatus Scybalomonas excrementavium | reverse complement strand
AATCACTTCTTAAAATATATCCTGTTTTTAGACGCTCCATTACGTTATCTTGTTCTTTCGTAACATCAGAGCAACACATATACAGATCATTTTGTGCTAAAACCATTGGTGCTCTATTTTCTTTATCAGCTAATTCTCCTTCATCATTTGCCATTGCCCACCAATCGGTCATAACAATACCTTCAAATTTCCATTCTTTTCGTAAAATAGACGTACAAAGATCGAAATTTCCAGCTGTCCATATACCATTTACTGGACCATAGGTTGTCATAAAAGATTTTCCATCGCCTTCTTTTACGACAAGTTCGAATCCTTTTAGATAAATTTCTCTTAATGCTCTCTCTGATATCACAGATTCTACTCTTGTACGGTTGGCTTCTTGATTATTAGCACAATAATGTTTTACTGTTCCTTCTACTCCTGCATATTGTAATCCTCGTATTTGTGCTACACTGATTTTACCTGTCACAATTGGATCTTCTGAAATATATTCAAAGTTTCTACCATTTAATGGGTGACGATGAATATTCATTCCCGGTCCTAATAAAATGTCAACTTTATTTTTTAATAATTCCATTCCTAAAAATTGATATAACTGCTCCACCAACTCCATGTTAAATGTAGAACCTAATGCTGTTCCATTTGGAAGAGAAAAGGCAATCGTTCCACAATCCATACGAATTCCAGATGGACCATCAGCACAACATGCTGCTGGGATTCCATATTTTTGTAATGTATCGTTTAGCCCTCCAAAAGCAGCTGCTGTTCCCGGTGTAACTTTTGGACTACACATTCCTTCACCTCGGAAGAGATACACAAGTTCTTCGTCTGTAAGTTGGGCAATAAATTGCTCCAATGTACACTTATTTTGGACTACATCTTCTAATTGAAATCCTTGATCTCCTGTATATGGGATTTCAGTTTCCCGATAGCGTTCTACTTTTTCATGAATGTCTATCGTTCTCATTGGTGCTTCTTCTTTTTGGATGGAACATCCATTCTCTGATTCTTCTAATACAAACCGTTCCAATTTCTCAATTGGTGCACATGCTTCTTCTAACTGTTCTAATACACATTCCCCTTTCAAAAAGTCACCACAACATATTGCACTTCTTACGTCACTTCCTACATATACTTCATAGTTTCCTTCTTCTAAAACATAACAAGATTTATGTCCTGTCACCCCACTATCATCATAAGAAGCAAAATAAGAAAATGGAACTTGAATTTGTATTGTTTCCCTTTCCTTTGGCTTTAATGCTTTTGTCTTTGCAAATCCTACTAATACTCGATGTGGTTTTTTTAACTTTCCTTGTGGTGCCTTTATGTATACTTGCACAACTTCTTTACCTGACACCTCTCCTGTATTTTCTACAGTAACTTTTACTGTAAAACTAAAGTCTGTTACCTCTTCTACTTCCCCTTTTAAATCAAATGTTGTATAAGATAACCCAAAACCAAACGGATACTGTACACGATCCTTTGCACAACTTTCAAAGTATCGATATCCAACATAAATATCTTCTGTGTAATAGTTTTTGATTGGATCTCCAAAATATGGATCACTTGGATAATCTTCGATTTCTTTTACGATAGTATCCGTTAATTTTCCACAAGGAGAAATAGCACCAGTTAGGACATCAAAGACTCCATTTCCACCTTCTTGTCCACCTTGCCAAACGTACATAACTGCCGAAGGCCCATATTCTTCCACCCAACTCATGTCAATGATATTGCCTACATTTAATAGAACAATACTTCTTTCAAAGTTCTGACAAACTTGTTCTATCATGGAACGCTCTACTTTTGTTAAGTAATAGCTTCCTTCTTCCTTCTTATTATCTTGATCTTCTCCTGCTGTTCTTCCAATGACAATGACTGCTACATCTGAACTTTTTGCCACCTCCATCACTTCTTTTGTAAGAGGCATTTCTTCTTGTGACCATGGAGTTGTCCCCCAACCTTCCCCTTCATCATAAGGATGTGTTTTGATCCAATCTTCATATATCGTTTGTACTTCTTGATTCACATGATAATCTTTGGAATCATTTAGTGCATCTAAAATGCTAACGACATAATTTGTATTTACTAAACCACCTGAACCTAAGCCACTTTTGTAATAATGAAATGCACATCTACCAAAAACAGCGATATTTTCTCCCTTTTTTATTGGCAATGCTTGCTTCTCATTTCGTAATAAAACACAACTTTCTGCTGCTGCCACTCTTGCAAGATGTGCATATCTTTCCATATCTAATTCATACTTTTTTGTTTTTTGATGTATCATTTTTTTCTCCTATCTCTCATAGATTTGATTCTAATTACTAATTATCCTTTCTTTTATAGTAGAGAATTCCTTTGAGAAAAAAAATCAAAATTGAATGAAAAATATCATTTTTCTATTCTCATTCTAAATATCCTTGATCAATTTGCACTCTTGCATAATAGTTTCCTTCTAACGCTTCTACCCGTTCCTCTATTTCTTTTTTGATTTCTAATGCTGTTTTTTTACAATCATATGGAACGACAACATCAAAAATAAGGTTTGTTCGTAAAGGACCTGTTGTCATACGAAAATCATGAATGGTAAGCTCTTTCTCTACATCTTTTACAATTTTTACTATCATTTGTTTCATAGAGTTAGTCGTTTCATCATTATTTACAACTGGATCCATATGAATTGTAATCTCACAGTGAAACTCTTTCTTAATATCCATTTCAATCGTATCAATCATATCATGTGCTTTCATAATATCCATATCATATGGAATTTCTGCATGAAGAGATGCCATAATTCTTCCCGGTCCATAATCATGCACGACTAAATCATGAATTCCAATGACCATATCATACGATAACACAATCTCCTCTATTTTTTTTACAAATTCTGGATCAGGCGCTTGCCCAAGCAATGGCTGTATGGTATCTTTCATAGCATTAATCCCTGCTACAAAAATAAAAATTGATACTAACAATCCTGCTATCCCATCTACGTTCCAAGATGTCATATACCCAATTCCCATACTGACTAAAACAGCAGTCGTTGCAATACAATCACTTAAACTATCCATAGCCGTTGCTTTCATTGTAGCAGATTGAATTTTATTACCAAGAAAACGATTATAAGATGCCATCCAAAATTTCACTAAAATTGATGCCACTAAAATACAAGCTGATACGATACTATAAGTAAGTTCTTCTGGATGTAAAATTTTTTGTACAGAGCTTACTCCTAATTGCCATCCAACTAATAAAATAGTCGCTGATATAAAAAGACCAGCTAAATATTCCACTCTACCATGTCCAAAAGGATGTTCTTTATCGGCTGGCTTTCCTGCCATTTTAAAGCCAATCAATGTTACAATGGAACTTAGTGCATCAGATAAGTTATTAAAGGCATCTGCTATAATGGAAATCGCTCCTGTTAAAATTCCAGCTAATAATTTTGCCAAAAATAAACACACATTACAGGCAATTCCAAGTATTCCACCAAGCATTCCATAGGCTTGTCGTACCTTTTTATCCTTTATATTCTCATAATCTTTAATAAACCATTTCACCAATAATTGAATCACTCCATATCCTCCTATTTCATTTCTATCTTCTTAATTTCATTGTCAATTATTTTACTATATTCCCCATTATGATTCAATCCCATGGATACCGTTTCTATAAATCACGTATCTTTGACACAATACAGCATCTTTTGCATACCTTATTACTAAACCAATGGTTAGGAGGCATTTTTTGTGTTTGAACTCCTTACAGAAATTTTTATATTTACGTTAGCACTTTCTATTGATAGTTTTGGTGCCTCTTTTGCTTATGGGGCTAGTAATATAAAAATTCCACTGACATCGATTTGTACAATCAGTGGAATTTGTAGTGGTATTTTATGTGTTTCCTTATTAGCAGGTGGAAGTATTTTTCAGCAAATTCCCCCCTCTGCTTCTGAAACGATTAGTTTTATTCTTTTATTTCTCATTGGTCTTATTAAATTCTTTGATAGCCAAATTCGTCGTTTTATTAACTATGGAAAGTTTAATAATCGTGAATTACATTTTCACTTTTTAAGCCTTTCTTTTATTCTTACGATCTATGGAAATCCAGAGAAGGCAAATATTGATCATGGGCAAGATCTATCTCCAAAAGAAGCAATCTCTCTCGCTTTAGCACTTTCTCTTGACAGTGCTGCTGTTGGTCTTAGTGCTATGTCTATTTCAGCCTATCCACTTCCTGTCTTTTTTTTCTCCTTTTTATTTGGAATCGGTGCAATTTTAGGTGGGAGTCTTCTTGGTAATACTCTTATACGAAAAACACAGATGGACTTTACTTGGTTTGGAGGGCTTCTTTTAATCTGTCTTGCTATTTTTGAACGTTTCTTTTAAGAATTACCTCTTTTTTCTGTTCTCCAAAGGGAAATGCTAAAATCTCATGTGCTAATAAAGGCATAGCTGATAAAAAGAAAAGCATTTCCCACTCCTTTATAGAAAGCTGTGCTGTTCCAAATATTTCTATCAAATATGGTATTTCTGTCACAAGAAGTTGTAATATGACTCCAAACAAAAATGCTCCTATCATCCAAATATTTTCAAAATGTTTCATTCGAAAAATAGATAATTCTACATTTCTCATACCAACTGCATGAAATAATTGAGAAATCCCTAATACTGTAAAAGCATATGTTTGAGAACGTCTTAATAGTTCTTCTTCTTTTAACAAATTTAAAATCGTTTCTAAAGTAACATGTTGATAAAGTGCCATACTTTTTACATAAGGAACGGTTAAAAAGGCTAATAGACTAAGTCCACCGATTAATGCCCCATAAAAAAGTGTATAAAATAACCCTCCATGTGCAAATAAACTTTCCGATGCCTTTCTTGGTGGTTTTTCCATCAAGAGTTTTGCATCATTTTTATCGACTCCAAGTGCCAAAGCTGGAAAAGAATCTGTAATTAAATTAATCCATAAAATATGACTTGCTCGAAGTGGAGAAGGTAACCCCACCAATACTGCTAGAAACATTGTGATAATTTCTCCAAAATTTGAAGATAGTAAGAAGATAATCGCTTTCTTTATATTGGCATAGATTCCTCTTCCCTCTTCAATGGCTTTTTCAATGGTAGCAAAATTATCATCTACAAGAATTAAATCAGATGCTTCTTTTGCTACATCGGTTCCATGTAATCCCATTGCAATTCCAATATCTGCTGATTTTAATGATGGTGCATCGTTTACACCGTCCCCCGTCATAGCAACAATATCTCCCCTCTTTTTAAAACCATTGACAATTCGTACTTTATGAGATGGCGCTACTCTCGCAAATACACGCAACGTATTTAAACGACTAAGAAATATCTCTTCCGTCATTTGATCCAACTCTTTTCCACTGATACATTGCTCTTTATCCGTTGCAATTCCCAATTCCTTTGCTATAGCAAAAGCTGTATCCACATGATCTCCTGTAATCATAATCGTTTCTACACCTGCTTCTTTAAAGGTATCAATGGCACCTTTTGCCTCTGGTCTTGCTGGATCTAACATCCCAACTAAGCCAAGAAAGATGAGATCCTTTTCTACAGGACTTTTATCATTTTCTCTTTTTGCAAGTGCTAACACTCGCAATGCTTTTTTCGACATCCATTCCATCGCTTGTAAAATAGCTTGTCGATCTTTTGCTGTTAGGGAACGAACATGCCCTTT
>JADIML010000035.1 GCA_017694765.1 Candidatus Scybalomonas excrementavium | reverse complement strand
ATGTAGTAGCATTCCATAAAGTGGAAATCAAAAATACATTTGGAGAATTTTTAGCAAAAAATGGAAAGACACAACTTCGTCTTGCTGAAACAGAAAAATATGCCCATGTTACATTCTTCTTCAATGGTGGTGTGGAAGAACCAAATGAAGGAGAAGAAAGACAACTTGTAAAATCTCCAGCAGTTGCAACTTATGATTTACAGCCGGAAATGAGTGCGTTAGCTGTTGATGATCACTTAGTGGATGCAATTAAAGGACAAAAATATGATGTAATTATCTGTAACTTCGCAAATCCAGATATGGTAGGACATACAGGAGTACAAGATGCGGCAATTAAAGCAATCGAAACAGTAGATGAATGTATCGGAAAAGCAGTTGAAGCATTATTAGAAGTAGATGGTCAGATGTTTATTTGTGCCGATCATGGAAATGCAGAACAGTTAATTGATGAAGTAACAGGTGCGCCTTTCACTGCACATACAACAAATCCAGTTCCATTTATTCTTGTAAATGCTGATAAAGCTTATACATTAAGAGAAAATGGATGTTTAGCTGATATTGCTCCAACATTAATTGAATTAATGGGAATGGAACAACCAGAAGATATGACTGGAAAATCTTTATTAGTAAAATAAGATTTCGATAAGAAATAAAAAGCATAGAATGACTTTTTATAAAAAGGCAGAAACAGTAGTATATGTTTCTGTCTTTTTACTTATGATAGGAAGTTCCTCGTAATAAGTCATTTCTATCATAATGATAATATGTTCTTATTTTAGAGAATACTAAACGAGAAAGGAAGGAACTCTATGAAGGAAACCAGTATTTGGATCATTTTACTTTGTCTAGATGGATTAATACCTTTAACAGCATTAGTTGGTGGAATTTGGTTTATGAAATGGGCACCTAGGACAAAAGGAGGCGTTGGCTATTGTTCGAAGTCTGCATTAAAATCTGAGGAAACATGGCGTTTTGCACAAAGTTGTTGTGGAATCATATGGGAAATGGTTGGAATTGCAACATTAGTTCCAAGTCTTATGTTTGGAGTAATTTCATATTTTACAAATACACTCATACAATGTGTTACGACATTAATTTTAGTAGCAGTGCAGATGATAATATTATGGGTTGCTACAATGTCGGTGGATCGTTCGATTAAAAAACATTTTGATGAAAATGGAAAGCCAATTCAAATTGAATCACTCAAAGAAGAAAAAGAAGTAGCAGAAGAAAAAGATCCTACCTTTAAAGAAATTTTATTTGGAATTTCAGATGAGGAGGACGAAGATAGAGCAGAAATTGAATAAAATCAAAATATTTGCTAATACTTCCTATATAAACATAGTAAAATATAGTAAATAGCTGACTGAACTATTTTGGAGGTATTATCAATGAAAAAAAGCTATGCAATAAAAGATATTAGAGGAAGGGAAGTTTTAGATTCTAGAGGAAATCCAACCGTAGAAGTCGATGTATTATTAGAGTGTGGGGCATTTGGAAGAGCGATTGTACCATCAGGAGCCTCTACAGGAAAACATGAGGCAGTGGAACTTCGAGATGGTGATAAACGCTATCTAGGATTAGGTGTAGAAAATGCAGTGAATCATGTAAATACTAGAATTGCAGATCGCCTAATTGGAAGCAATGCCTTGAATCAAAGAGAAATCGATCGAATTTTAATTGAAGCAGATGGGACACAAAATAAAGGAAGATTTGGAGCAAATGCCATTTTAGGTGTTTCTTTGGCTGTAGCAAAAGCGAGTGCAGATGCACTAGGAATTTCTTTATATCGTTATATTGGTGGAACAAATGCCTATCATTTACCAGTGCCAATGATGAATATTTTAAATGGTGGGAAACATGCAGATAATACAGTGGATTTACAGGAATTTATGATTGTACCAGTTGGAGCTTCTTCTTTTAAAGAAGGACTTGCCATTGGAGCAGAAGTGTATCATCATTTGAAAAAAGTATTAAAAGAGAGAGGACTTTCCACAGCAGTTGGTGATGAAGGAGGATTTGCACCAGATTTAGCAGATGCAAGAGAGATACTTCAAATTTTAGTACAGGCAATTGAGCAGGCAGGGTACTGTCCAGCTACCGATGTAAAAATTGCCATTGATGCAGCTTCTTCTGAATTATATGACGAAGATAGTGAACGGTATTATTTTCCAGGTGAGAGTAAAATGGCTGGGAAAGAAATTTATAGAAATGCAGAGGAAATGGTACAATATTATGAAAATTTAGTAGAAGAATTTCCTATCTTTTCTATTGAAGATGGACTCAGTGAAGATGATATGAAAGGATGGAAAATTATGACATATCGTCTAGGAAAACGAGTTCAACTCGTTGGGGATGATTTGTTTGTTACAAACGTAAGTCGATTAAAAGAAGGAATTGAAAATGAAATTGCAAATTCCATTTTAATTAAATATAATCAAATTGGAACATTATCAGAGACATTAGATGCGATTGAAATGGCAAAGTGTGCTGGATATACAACTGTAATTTCTCATCGTTCTGGGGAAACAGAAGATGCTACTATTGCTGATTTGGCAGTTGCAGTAAATGCAGGACAGATTAAAACAGGAGCACCTTGTCGCTCTGATCGAACATCAAAATATAATCAATTACTTCGAATTGAAGAAGAACTAGGAAGAGAAAGTTGTTATCAACTTTAATTGAAATAGGTAGGAGAAATGATAGGATAAATCGATGATAGAAATCTTATAAGATGATAGAAAGAAGTCTTATCAATGAAAATTGGATAAAAATTAAGAGTTGATTACCTCATTAGTTTATGCTAGAATAAGCGATAGGTATGTTTTAATAGCGTAAAGTGATAGGAGGTGTATAGACATGAGAGAACTTGTTACCGTTGGATTTATTTTCATTGGACTTGCATTATCCATTATTATTCTGATGCAAGAAGGTAAATCAGCAGGTCTTTCTGGTAGTATTAGTGGCACCACAGAGACATACTGGGGCAAAAACAAAGGCCGCTCAATGGAAGGTAGACTCGAAAAATTAACAGGTGTGTTAGCGTTTTTATTTTTTGTTGTAGCTGCAGTGTTAAGTTTTTATCACTAAAAAACACCCTTTTAGGGTGTTTTTTTTATAGGATTGTTATTTACGGACAGAAAAATTTTTGATAAAATAAGCTATAGTATAGATTTCCATTTTTTTATGGAAAAGAGAAAGTAGGTGCGTTATATGAGTAAGAACAACAAGGAAATACATGAACAACGCAAGAAAATGATTCTTGATTTTATTCAAGATGAGCAATATAAACCGATGAAATTAAAAGAAATGGCATTCTTTTTACAAGTAGAACCAAAAGAGCGTCCAGAATTAAAGCAGATTTTGAAAGAATTGATGGAAGAAGGTTATGTAGATTGTACAGCAAAAGGAAAATATGTCAAACTGGAACAAAAAGCGCTTGAGGGCATTTTTGAAAGTACATCAAGAGGGTTTGGATTTGTTCGTGTAGAAGGAATGGAACGTGATATTTTTATCCCTTCTGATCGAATTCATGGAGCATTACATCAAGATAGAGTTTTAGTTTCGCTCGATGTGGAAGCAAGAGGAGATAAACGAGCAGAAGGAACGGTTTTAAAAGTTTTAGAACGTGGAATGGAAGAAATTGTAGGAACTTTTGAAAAAAGTAAAAATTTTGGTTTTGTAGTTCCGGATAATGCAAAATATGGAAAGGACATTTTCATTCCAAAAGAATACTGTAAACAATGTGTGACAGGTCATAAAGTTGTTGTAAAACTCACAAGTTTTGGACAGGAAGGAAAAAAACCAGAAGGAAAAGTAGTAGAAATTCTTGGACATATTGATGATCCAGGAGTTGATATTATGTCAATTATGAAAGCATTTGGGCTTCCAACAGAATTTCCAAAAGGTGTAGAAAATCAACTAAAAATGATTCCATCAGAAATTGATACAAAAGATATAGCAGGGCGTTTAGACTTAAGAGATATTCAAACAGTTACGATAGATGGAGAAGATGCAAAAGACTTAGATGATGCGATTACCATTCAAAAAAATGGAGATTGTTATCAGTTAGGTGTTCATATTGCAGATGTAACCAATTATGTAAAAGAAGGCTCTCCATTAGATGTAGAAGCATTAAAACGTGGAACAAGTGTATACTTAGTCGATCGAGTAATACCAATGTTACCACATCAATTATCGAATGGTATTTGTTCCTTAAATGAAGGAACAGATCGCCTAGCACTTAGTTGTATCATGGATATTGATTCAAAAGGAAAAGTAATTTCTCATAAAATAGCAGAAACTGTCATTCGTGTAAATCGGAGAATGAGTTATACAGCTGTGAATGAAATTATTACAAATAAAAATAAAGAAGTGATGAAAGAATATGAAGAGCTAATTCCTATGTTCTTTTTGATGAAAGAGTTAGCTGATTTACTTCGTGAAAAACGTCATCAGAGAGGTTCTATCGATTTTGATTTTCCAGAATCAAAAATAATTTTAGATCCAAATGGAAAGCCAATTGATATTAAACCATATGAGAGAAATGCAGCGACAAAAATTATTGAAGATTTCATGTTAATTGCCAATGAGACGGTGGCAGAAGATTATTTCTGGCAAGAGATACCATTTGTCTATCGAACCCATGAAAGTCCAGATCCAGAGAAAATCCAAAAACTATCTATCTTTATTAATAATTTTGGATATTTTATTAAAAATAATCAAGAAGTGATTCATCCAAAGGAAATCCAAAAACTATTAGATAAGATTGAAGGCACATCAGAAGAAGCACTGATTAGTC
>JADIML010000034.1 GCA_017694765.1 Candidatus Scybalomonas excrementavium | reverse complement strand
TCTTATAATACGTACTCCTTGGGAATTCTAAGACTTTGCATATGCGTTTTACTGTATAGAGTTTTTTATACGTTTCGATGAAGGTAATGATTTCTTCTATCGTTTTCTTGCGAATATGGTGGTAGCTTTTTTTAAGATTTCATTTTCCATTTCTAGTTCTGCAATCCGTTTTTTCATTGTTTCATATTCTTTTACAGACATTGTTTTGGTATCAGATACTTTCACATTAGAAAGTTCCTTAATCCATTTATAGAGCGTTACATTTGCCACACCCTACTCACGACTTAAGTAGGCTACAGAACTACCTGTTTGATAGAAATCTACGATTTGTTATTTAAATTCTTCCGAGTATCGAATTCCATTTTGGGACATGTTTAACACTCGCCTTTCTTACTTGTATTGTAGTGAGTTAAACTCTTCGTGACCACACTTATATACTAACACTACTTACTTCGTGCATCTCTTTTTGATTCACCTAGACGCATATTTTGTATTATCTGATCATCCATATTTCCTTACCTATACCTCTTCATTACATTTTATCTATTCCTTACCCTTTTTAATATGTTCACTTATTAATTATTAATTTTATCAAATATCTCATTATTTTACTATGGCGTTTCCTGCAAATTCTAAATTTTTCGATTTTTTATGACATAGTTTCATATAAAACTTTATTATCTAACAAGTCATAGTAAAACAATAAAATAATGCGTTGTGCTAATACAAATTAAAAATATAAATGTGTTAAAAAGGGCAGAACATCCCCTTTATTGAAATTTTTGTAAAAATTCAGTAAATCAGTTGTTTGATTTTTGTTATTTCAAAGGTAGAATGAAAAAGAGAATTCAGTAACAAACAAAGGTTGTATCCAAATATTTTGGTAATGTAGTTGCGGAATCAAATTATAAAATCATAAAGACTGAATTCATAAAGAATCGAGTTTTTACATTACTAGAACAACTACAAATAGAATTAGTGGATTATATAAATTGGTTTAACAGCTATCGACTTCATTCCACCCTCACTTACCTAACACCAAGAGAGTTTGAAGAAAATACCCTTAAAAAAGTTGTTTGAAAAAGTGTTAACAATCCAGAAAAATGCGAAGTGGAAAATCCACTTCGCAATAAAGTCTAACTTTTAGGGGTCACATCAGTTTCCCCCAGCTTTTTATCACACTTAAAAGTAAGAATTAGATATGATTTTATAAAAATCCTCAACCACCCCTAAGTAGAATGATAAAGATTTTACACTTATTCCACCAAGCTGAATCCAACCACTAATACGATTTAATACATCATCTTCATCAAATATATCCTATCATAGGATTGCTCCAAAATTTCTAATGCTTTATTGGCACTCTTACGATCTAATTTCCAATTTCCACTTTCTGTATCTCCCTTTAACTCTTCATATGTTTGGAGATAAAGAGTATCATACGCTTCTCTTGTATACAATAAATACAAATCATCACTTTTTTTCTTAATATCATAAATTCGAGCAGAAATTAAATGCTCAGATTCTACATTGGCAAATCCACCACTCACTTGTGTTCGCATTTGATTATAGAGATAATACGCATTTTTATCATTCACATCTACATTTGACTCAATATAATCATCTAATTTGTCATATTGATGATTATTCATATCATAAATATATGCTTGTAAAAAATTCCAATATAATTTCTCAAAAACATCTTCACTAGCCGTATATTCTCCTGTATAGCTACCACCCATTTCCCCTGAACGAACATATACTTCATATTCCATATCATCAGAAATGCCATAATCACTTTGTGCTGTATATTCAACCACATAGTATTGTTTCAGTTCTCGGTAAATTTGATAATAAATGTTTTCTACACTATCGTTAAGTCCAACTTCTATATAAAATTTTCCTCCTGATTGTTCTGCTATCTCAATCAGACTCTCTTTTTCTCCATAGACAAAATCCTCTCCAATACGAACAATATAAATTGGGATTCCATATTATTTCGCAACTTGAACGACATCATCCACAGAATTTAGTCTACCTTCATCAAACCCATCTGTAAAGGCAATGTCGTATTTTTCTCCACTTTGAATCACAGTATCTTGTACCGCATAAATTAACGTATCATATAGCTTAGTTCCTCCACTTGCCACTAGGGAATATAAAACTTCACTTAGACTTGAAGTATCCGTCATAAATTCTGTTTCTCTATCAATAAAACTATTAAACGATGTAAACTTTACTCTATCCCCTGCTTGAAACTGAATCGTATTAATAAAACGATTCATAATATTTTGAGCTGCAGATAATGGTTCTCCATCCATACTTCCGCTTGTATCTAGTACCAAATTCATGCTCAGTGCTTCTCTTTCATTCAATTGAGCTGCCTATAATACTACTGTTTTTAAAATCACTTTGTCCACTTCTTTTTTCAGAAATAAAAAACATATTCTGATCAATTCTTTCTACTACATTTCCATTGGAATCAATAATATCTAAATAAAGACGAATATTTGGAAATTCACTATAATCCGTCTGTGCAACTGTTATATTCAGTCCTGTTTTCTTTTCATTGGTAGCCTGAATCAAAGATTGTAGATGCTCCCCAATTTCTTGAGCTTCTCGAAAATTACTATCTTCAATTTCTGTTTTCATTCTGCTCTGCTTTTCTTTTTTAGCTCTTTTAACTGATTTTCCATATCAGACTTATTCTTTTGTTCAATCTCTTCGATATAAAATACAACTTCTTGATAAGTAGATGTAATTTGATCATAATTACTTACTTCCTTCTCAATCGCATCATAGGCTTGTATTTTATCGTTTCAAAGAGAATCCTCTTCTTTGATTCTTCTACTTGCTTCTCATAATCAGCAATTATTTCTTCTTGACTTTTATTCTTCACAAATTGCTTTGAAATCACTGGAATTCCAATCACTCCAACGATACACACAATAAAAAGTCCAATAAAAATCCCTTTCCACATAGATTTTTTAATTCTGTTTTCCTTTTTCTTATTAGGTGTTTCCATTTCCATATGCTGTTCTTGATCTTCTATTGGTTTCTCACAACAATACGTACAGAATATAGAGTTTTCTGGTATTTCTCTCCCACATTTTTTGCAAAATATATTATTTTTCCTCGTCATATTATTACACTCGATATTTGTA
>JADIML010000033.1 GCA_017694765.1 Candidatus Scybalomonas excrementavium | reverse complement strand
AAATACGTATTGTTTGCAATAAGTACTTCTTTACAATACGTATTTTTATTTTCGCTATTCTATTATATGCTTTTATAAGAAAACTGTTTTTCTTTCTTCCCTATTTTCCTATAATATTATTGGAAGATCGCCATCATTGGAGGAATTAATTGTTTCTTTCTTGAAACAACACCTGGAAGTAACACAGAGTCTTCTCCTGCTTCTTTTCCAAAAGC
Source organism: Candidatus Scybalomonas excrementavium (assembly GCA_017694765.1). GTDB lineage: Bacteria > Bacillota > Clostridia > Lachnospirales > Lachnospiraceae > Scybalomonas > Scybalomonas excrementavium. The sequence continues at coordinate 9,811 of JADIML010000033.1, read as the reverse complement.
TGCCTGAATCGTAGCTGGTGCTTCATCTCCAACGAAAATTAAGTTTGTAGATTCTTCTAAAATATTTGTGAGCATGAAGAAGAGCATTTTTACTCCATATGTGGAAAGAGATTCTCTCATATAAGGCAATAAAATTGCTTTAATTTCTTCTAATTCTTCATCGGTCATCGCTGTAATCTGTCCAACTCCAAATGTCATGTCTCCACCAACAAATTTCTTAAAGTCTTGGTGGAAAATCTCTTTTGGAGTTTTATCTTTTAAATTGCTTGCAGCTTTGAACATTTTCTTTGCATACTCTTCTACATGAATACCAGCAATTTTTGCTAATTCTTCTGCTGTTTCTTTATCAACTGGCGTACATGTAGGAGAACGGTACATTAAAGTATCTGAAATAATTGCAGAGCAAAGAAGTCCAGCAATATGTGGTTCAATCTCTACACCATTTTCACGATACATCTGTGTTACAATTGTACAAGTACAGCCAACTGGCTGATTTCTAAAGTATACAGGTCCCATTGTTTCAAGGTTCCCAATTCTATGGTGATCAATAATTTCTAAAATTTCTGCTGTCTCATAACCATCTACTGCTTGAGAACGTTCATTATGATCCATGAAAATTAAACGATTGCTATTCATAGAAAGTAAAGAACGTCTAGAAATCATCCCATAATATTTACCATTTTCATCCAATACTGGAAATTCGTGAAATCTCTTTTCTGCCATGATACTTTGAATATCTTCTGTAAAATCTGTTAAATGAAATGTAACTAGATTTTCTTTTGTCATAAAAGCTCCAACTGGCATACTATGATTCATTAATTTCGCTACTGTGTAAGAATCATATGGTGTGACAATAATTCCACATCCTTTTTCTTTTGCCAATGCTTGTACTTCACTAGAAACTTCTGCTCCAACACAGACAACTAAGCATTTTGCCCCTTTTTCTATTCCACGAATTTGAGCCTCTGTTCTATCTCCTACAATTACAATATCACCAGCTTCTACATATTGTTCCATGACATCTGTATTAGCTGCTGCAATAATAATTTTACCTGTTTCATATAGAACTTCACCATTATCTACAATCATTTCACCATTGATTGTTTCTACAATGTTTTGATATGGTGTTTTTGCCTTAGAAATAATAGCTCCATCATATACATCCATATCTGCTGTAGCAATATCACGAATCGAAATAACACCTTCTAATGTCTGATCGTCTCTTACAATTGGAAGTGTTACACTTTTTTCTTCTTTTAAGAACTCCCATGCTTTCTTAAGAGAGACATTTTTGGAAATTCCTTCTGTTTTACGAATATCAATATCTTTTACTTGTGGGCGTACGTCTTGAAGATACTTAGGTGCTTCTACATTAAAATATTCTAATACGAATTGGGTTTCACTATTAACTTCTCCTGCACGACATGCTTGAAATTCTTGATCATTTGATAATTTATTTTTTAAATTGGCATATGCAATGGCAGAACAGATAGAATCTGTATCAGGATTTTTATGACCAATTACAAAAACCGGATTTTGTTTTTTATTCATCCTATTGTTCCTTTCTTATTTTAATCTTTATTCTTTGTTTTCATATTATCACAAACAAATTTTCTTGAAAAGGATTTTTTTATGTTTCCTTTTGTTTTACCGAATTAGTTGTAATGTATGAATATCTGTTGCATAGCTCATTGTATGGTAAAGAAGTAACATATCGGTAATAGCGAATTGTTTTACATATTCTTCAATACCGATATTAAAATATCGCAAGTCAATGAGATGCACTTCTTCAAAATGTTCTGCGATAAAAGGAGCAAAACAGTTGGCATAAGAATCTTTGATAATCATTATCTTTTTACCATTTTTAATGGATTTATTCTTAATGACTGTAACTGCATGATTCCCATCTAAAAAGGCACTATATTTATCCTTTTTCTCTAAATAACTTCTCTCATATAGAGAGTTTGAGCGCTTTTGTCCCATATCATAGATAACTTCATATGTATCATTTTTCCTTGTCCAAAACTCTATCTGATCCATTTCTTCAAACGTATTTACTTTCGAATAAAGTGTTCCTAAGAAATCTTTGGATACAACTTCCTTTGTCCAGTTTTCTTTGGAAATCGGCTCTATTCCAACACTATTTGCCCATTGTTCATAAGCATAATATGCCCCTAATATTGTCCAGTGATGATCTGTTTTATAATAGATGTACTCGTCTTTCTTCTTTTTCATAGTAGAACGTATATCAAGAAATGTTCCTTTTTTCGCATTTTGTTTCATTTCTTTTAAAATCTTATCTTGTGGATCTTTTGGTGCATATGCTGGTAATTTATCTCTTAAAATACAGGAAGCTGTTGGTGCAAGCATAACTTTTACATGATTCTTCCCAAGTAGCTTACTATATCGTTTTGTAAATATTTTTAATCGTTTCTTATTTTTTACATACTGTTTTTGATTTAATTCATCACTTGTATGTTTTTCAATCAAATATCCGTCTTTTCCAAAATAAACGCCATTGATTTCTTGCTTTCCAAGTGCTAAATCACTCTTTGTCTTTAATGTGATCCATTGATCTCTCCCGATAAATTGATCCGATAAATAGGTTTCATAATCTTCACCAAAACTACCATTAAATAATGCCTTTTTAGAAAATTTTGGTTTTGTTTGTAGTGTCCGATTTTCATTTTCTGAAAATGTTTTATCTGGAATAAGCTGGTTCGTCACTGCAATTCCAAAAATCAGAATCCCAAATAGCATGATTGTAATGATACTACGTTTTTCTTGTTTCATAAATACCTCCAAACATATCTTATATCTTTATGGCTAAAGTAAAGGAATTTTATAATACCTTTGATAACCTAAAATCTAAAATATAAAAATGGATTATAAGTGGCTTCTACCAAATAGGCAACAGAACAAAAGAATATCATAAGGAAAAATAGTTGTTCGATTACAAATACTCCTATCGAATCTTCTCCTATTTTTGCTTTTATCCATAACCACCATTTTTTTGGATAGTGGGTACAAGCAAGTATCAAGATAATGAATAAGATTCCATAAGAAAACAACTGGTATACATCTTGGTTTGTCACAAAGGCTTGCTTACCAAATCCAAACATCTGCTTTAATAATATCCAAATTTTATTCTCATCTTCCAGTGCAAAAATAGCCCATCCAATCCAAACAAATAAAATGCCATATAGATGCCCAAAGATTTTTGGTAATTTCTCTAAATACTTTCCATAAATCATTTTTTCTAAAATTAATAGTGTTCCAAAATAAATGCCCCAGTACATAAAGTTTAAACTTGCTCCATGCCAAATCCCAGTTAAGAGCCAAACAATTGCAATGTTACGAATTTGTTTTCTTACCCCATGTTTATTTCCACCAAGCGGGATATAGACATACTCTTTAAACCAAGTTCCAAGACTAATATGCCATCTTCTCCAAAAATCTGTCATACTAACAGCTTCATATGGATAATGGAAGTTCTCTAGAAAATGGAATCCGAACATCTTTCCAAGCCCAATTGCCATATCCGAATATCCTGAAAAATCAAAATAAATCTGAAAAGCAAAGGCACTGATTCCAATCCATGCACCTAATGTTGACAATTCTCCACCTATCTTCGCTCCATACTGATCCCATAAAATTCCGATTTGATTGGCTAATAATACCTTTTTCCCTAGTCCAATTAAAAATCTCTGAATTCCTTCTGCAACCATATTAGGATTGTTCTTTCGATGATTCAATTCTTCTGCAACCGTTTGATACCGAACAATTGGTCCTGCTATCAGCTGTGGAAATAAAGTTACATAAGTACCAAAATCAATGATACTTTTTTGTACCTTAGCTTCTCTTCGATAAATATCGATTGTATAAGACATTGTTTGAAATGTGTAGAAAGAAATGCCTATTGGAAGTGGTAAATCAAGCCCTGAATATTTAAAAAACCCTAAAAGACTTAAATTGATAACCACATCTATCCCTAAAATAATTTGTGCTTTTCTTTTCTTACCTTCCTTTAAAGATTCGTCAACCAACCTTCCATTTATAAAGTCTACAACTGTTGAAAAGAGCATAAGTGTTACATAAACTGGCTCTCCCCAAGCATAAAAAATGAGACTCATGAAAAATAGCACCAAATTTTTTGCTTTCTTTGGTGCTATCATATATAGAACGATAACGGTTGGTAAAAATAGAAATAAAAATAAAAGACTACTAAATACCATTTGTGTTTTGCTCCTTCATCTATTTTTCCAACAAATATACTCTATTTCTGTGGACACACACTACTTTAGAAGCTTAGACTTCTTAGTTAAATAATTTTTTAATTGTATCATATGCAATTTGATTTTGTGCTTTTGCAACAGCTAAAATTTCTTCATCTGTTTCCCCCGTTTCTTCTAATGGTGTAACAAGCATACTGAAGAATACATAATTATCGAAACTATAAACTTGAATTGCTGGTATTTTAGCTGCATTCATTGGGTATTGCATAGACTGATTCACTAAATAATCTTTATAATTTTCCATTGCTTTTTTGACAGCATTCACTTTACCATCTTTTGCTTTTACTGCAATAAATGTATCAATTTGGAAACTAAGCATTGGTCCTTCTGCCACATATTCTTCATACATATCTTTTGTAATACCATATTGTTCTGCCAATACTTGTGCATCAATTTGCATATTTGGGAAATAGGCTTCACCGTATGCCTTTTTCACTGCATTTACAATTTCTGTTAAACTCACTTCTTCTTTCACTGTATCACTTGGCTTTGTTGGTTTGTTCGGTTTTGTTGGATTATTTGGTTTATTTGGTTTTGTAGTTGGTTGTTCCTGTGTGTTTTGACTTGTAGAAGTTTCACTTTTATTTGGTTTTTTGTTAGTTGAGTTACTATTCTTATTTGGTTTTTTATTGGTAGAACTATTATTTTTGCTTGGTTTTTTGCTCGGTTTCTTCGTTGTGTTTTTCGATGGCTTCTCTTGTTTTTGTGTTGTTGTATTTTTCTCAGAATCAGACGTTGTTACTTTATCTGTCGTTTCGGTTGCTGTTGTAGCATTTGAAGAAGTCTCCGTTATTTCTTCTTTTGTTTCTTCTGTTGTTGACTCGTTTTTATTTTCTTCTTTCTTCTTATTACTATCTTTTTTGTTACTATCTTTTTTGGATTCCTCTTCTTTTTTATCTTCCTTTGTTGTATCTTCTACATCATCTTTTTCATTTTCTACAACAGTTGTTCCTTCTTCTGTTGTAACTGCAGTTGTTGCTTCTGTTGTTATTTCTTCAACTTGAGAAGTTGTTGTTTCTTCTTGTGTTTGACCTCCACAAGCTCCTAATGCCACTGTCATCATCATAGATAATGTGATTGTTAAAAATTTCTTTCTCATATTGTTATCTCCTTATTTTCTATATATTATAAAAAATTACAAATTCAATCTTTCCAGTTTTACTCCTTCCATTATACCTTATTTTCAACGAAAATACAAACAATTGCTTTAGCACAATCTATAGAAAATTTTTCAATTTTATACAAAAAAGAGACATCCTTGTGCGCTTTGGATGCCTCTTTTTGACTTTGAAGTCCCGTTCCCTTCAAAATCTGCTTTTTATTCTATTTGATTGCTTTCATTCTCATTTTTTAGATTATCATTTTTTAGATTGTAAATAGTTTTTTATGATTGAAAAGTATAATTAGTTATCAATTAATTTGTGGCTGTCATTCCAGCTATATAGTTTACGAAGCTCTTCCCCTGTTGCTTCTAATTGATGAGCTGCTTCTCTTTTTCTCATTGCCAAGAACTGTGGACAATTTACTTGATTTTCTAATAACCAATTTTTTGCAAATGTTCCATCTTGAATATCAGTTAAAATCTGTTTCATTGCTTTCTTCGTTTCTTCTGTAACAATTTTAGGTCCTGTTATGTAATCACCATATTCAGCAGTATTAGAGATAGAGTATCTCATTCCTTTAAATCCACTTTCATAAATTAAATCTACGATTAATTTCATTTCATGGATACATTCAAAATAAGCACTTTCTGGTTCATATCCTGCTTCTACTAATGTTTCAAATCCAGCTTTCATAAGAGCTGTTACCCCACCACAAAGAACTGCTTGTTCTCCAAATAAATCGGTTTCTGTTTCTTCACGAAATGTTGTTTGAAGAACTCCAGCTCTAGCACCACCGATAGCTAATGCATAAGCGAGTGCTAAGTCATGAGCTTTTCCTGTAGCATCTTGATGAACAGCGATTAAAGAAGGAACTCCTCTTCCAATTTGATATTCGCTTCTTACTGTATGTCCTGGTCCTTTTGGTGCAATCATCGCTACATCAACATTTTTAGGTGGAACAATCTGTCCGAAATGAATTGCAAATCCATGTGCAAACATAAGCATGTTACCAGCCTCTAAATTTGGTTCAATTGATTCCTTATACAGCTGCGCTTGTTTTTCATCATTAATTAAAATCATGATAATGTCTGCTTTTTTTGTAGCTTCTGCTGCTGTATAGACTTCAAAGCCAGCTGCCTTCGCTTTTTCCCATGATTTACTTCCTTCATAAAGTCCAATGATTACTTGACATCCTGATTCTTTTGCATTTAACGCATGTGCATGACCTTGACTACCATAACCAATGATAGCAATTGTTTTACCTTCTAATAATGACAAGTTGCAATCTTCTTGATAATATATTTTTGCCATTTTATATCCCTCCTATTTTTTTTAAATGTTATGTAGCATTTTGTTCTTTTGCTGTATTTATGGTATCATACGATGAGATATAATTGAAATACATAAAAAGAATAGGAATCATAACTTTAAGTTATAATTCCTATTTTACATATTACCTATTAATTATTTTGTCTTCTATCTTTTCTTTCCTACTTCTCTTATTCAGATTCTTCTCCATAAAATTCTGTCACATCACTTTCATAAGCTCCTCGTCCAAGAGCTGTAATACCCGTGCGCACCATTTCTTTTATCTCAAAGTCTTCTAGTAAATCAATAAACGCATTTAACTTATTAATCGTTCCAGTTAGTTCCATCATAAGAGAATCTCTTGCTACATCCACAATTTTGGCTCTAAATATATTTGCGATAGCGATAACTTCTTGTTTTTCTCTCTTAGTTACCCCTACTTTTACAAGCATTAATTCTCTACAAACAGATTCTTCTTCACTCATTGTAATAATTTCTTTTACATCAACAAGTTTGGAAATCTGCTTTTTAATTTGCTCTAGCACAAGATCATCTCCTGAAGCAACAACTGTAATTCTTGTTCTTTCTGGATCTTCTGTACCACCTGCTGTAATACTTTCTATATTATATCCTCTCCGACTAAATAACCCGGAAATCCTACTTAACACCCCCGGAGTATTGTCTACTAATAATGATAATGTAATTTGATTTTTACCCATGAATCTCTCCCTTTCTTTTCATGCTTTCTTTGTGTTTTATAAAGTATTTTACTTATGTTCCTTTACTTCTTTCCAATATTCTAAATTCATTGTTAGCTTTAAAATCAGCCATTTTGGTAATTTTTCATAGGAACACCCTAATTTGTAACCAAGAAATTTAAATCCACTTTGCCAAATCAATTTGGGCATCAAATACCACCTACCACTTTTCCATAAATATTGAAGCGTTTTTTGTACCAAGCGGATTCCTTCACTTTCTGACTTGACTTCTAAAAAGAGACCACCATATTTTCTTTGAGAAACGGCTAAATCAAAGTTTCTATGAAGTTGTTCCCTTGCTGAATAATCATGCCAGTGCCATACTTTTGCCTTTGCATTATAAAAAACAGCTTTTCCCATTTCAATGAACTTAGAAGCTAAAATCATATCTTCATTAAAAATCGTATTTAAAACGAACCCACCTGCCATATCATAATCATCTCTTCGATAAGCGGCACACACATTGGAACAAAAGAATGTTTTGATCCCTAGTTCTTTCAAATCTTCCTTTGTTTTTTTACGACTTTGTAATGGATAATTAAATGTTCTTGTATAGGCTTCTATAGGATTTTTTTTCTCATCAGCCATCTGTCTTCCATAGACAGCTGCTACTTCTTCATCTTTAAAAGGTTCGATTAATTGTTCGATTACATATTCATCAGCAGGTATTGCATCTTGTGTCATAAAAATAAGAATATCTGCTTTTGATAGATTGGCTGCCTGATTTCTTGTTCCACCATGATCAAATTCAAATTTTTTAATATGATATACTTCTACATCGTTCATCCCTTCTATAAAAGAAGGATCAAAAAATTCTTCCTCTGTATTCATTAAAATAATTCGATCTGGCTTTCTTGTCTGCTTATGAATACGTTGTAACGTTATTTTGAATTGCTTTGTTGGTTTATAAACAGGAATGATAAGATCCACCTGCTGTTTTTTTTCTTCTTGTTTCATATTTTTACACTCTTTTTACTTTCTTATTGTTCGTTCTACTAATAACTTGATATATTCTGGTGTTGTGCCACAACATCCACCAATGATAGAAGCTCCTGCTTCTACTAATTGTTGTCCTTCATATGCAAATTGCTCTGGTGTTACTGGATATACATTTTTTCCATCTATATGTTCTGGTAGACCAGCATTTGGCTTCACTAAAATGGGCATCTTTGTATATTGTTTCATTTCTCGAAGGAGTGGAAGCATTGTCTTTCCTTTTATACAATTCATTCCAACTGCATCAACTCTTAACTGTTCGAAAGTTTTAATGACTATTTCCATATCTGTTCCACATATTGTTCTCCCATCTTCCTTATAAATCATACTAACGAATATCGGAAGATCACATACTTCTTTTATAGCCAGAATACAAGATTTTGCTTCTTCTAAATATATCATCGTTTCGATACAAAACAAATCGACACCAGCTTTCACTAGATGCTGTGCTTGTTCCTTATAAAGGTCAACTAATTCTTGAAAAGCTACTGTTCCAATGGGAGCTGACCTCTTTCCAGTCGTTGTCATGTTACCAGCAACTAAACCGTTCTGCCCTGCAGCTCTTTTGGAAATTTGAACGAGACGAGTATTGATCTCTTCTATTTGATTTTCTAAACCATATTTACCTAAATAGAAACGATTCGCCATGAAAGTAGGTGCTAATAGGATATGACTTCCTACTTCTAAATACTGCTTTTGTAATTCATATACCATATCTTCATGTTCTAATATCCATTTTTCTGCACAGGTTCCCCTCTTCATTCCTTTCTTTTGAAGATTGCTTCCTGTTGCCCCATCCATGTAGACAATTCCTTTGTCCAGTCGCTCTTTCCATTGCTGCTTTGTCACTCACTACACCTCTCTTCTTCTGCTTGTCTCATGAATAAACACTTTCTTGTATTGCTTATTATTCCAAGTATACAATAGACGATCTATAATTTCAATTCTAATACTTTATTTTATTATCACATCACCTTGTACATTTTCTCTCCTCTTATCTTTCTATCAAATCTTATTTAGAAAAACATTAAAAAACTCATTCCTTTATAGAATTTATAGAATGAAGTGCGACTTTCGATAACTTCTAGCAACGTACACTTTGTCGCGCAGTCGCAGTTTACGAAGTAAAATTTTCCCCATTGCGACCTGCGCATACTTCCCACGTAGTGCTTTTTTATTTCATAGGAAACGGCAATTTTACAAATTAATATAGCAAGGTATTTCCTATGAAATAAAAAAGCAAGAAAAAAGGACCCCAGCGCACGGAGTCCTTTTTTCTTACTTCTAAAAAATGAGGGGAGAGGATTCAAATATTATTGAAAAGCTCTTTACGTGTTTAAGTATACCACAC
>JADIML010000032.1 GCA_017694765.1 Candidatus Scybalomonas excrementavium | reverse complement strand
TCTTCCATTTGTCTATGCTTGTTTAGCATAACATATCTATAAAAATTCGTCAATATTTTTTCCTGTGATTTCTTATTCTTTTCTCCTTTTTTTCCCATTTTTTAATAAATTTATTTATATTTTTGTTTTTATTTTTGATTCATATCCCATGCAATAAAATCGCTCCTATTTTCATTACTTTAACAGGGTACAACTTATAATAGAATTATTTTTCTTTTATTATCGTTTATATTTTTTTAATTTTTAGAAAGGAGCTACTGCTATGAAACTATTTTTTCTATTATTGAATAAGCATATACGAAATAAGTTCATTTTCAAAAAGCAGTTTCTATTAGGTCTTGTTCTTTCCTCGCTACTCCTATCTCCTATAACAACATATGCTACTAATAAATCCGATATCATGCATATTGATCCTATTCAAAAATCTCAACAACGAGTATTATCTAGCAAAACATTTGATCCTTTTACATTCGTTGGTGCAACGACTGCCTGGTCTTCTTATGAATCAGAAAAAGAAATTATTGTGGCAGTCATTGATACTGGTATTGATATTTCTCATGAAGATCTCGCCAGTAATATTTGGACAAATACTCTTGAAATTCCCGGAAACGGGATCGATGATGATGGAAATGGCTATGTAGATGATCAAAATGGTTGGAACTTTTATGATAATTCACCGATTCTTTGCTCTTATAATGAAAAGGGAACTTCTAATAGCGCTAATAATGATGATCATGGGACACATGTAGCCGGTATTATTGGAGCAATCGGGAACAATGGAGTTGGAATCAATGGAGTTGCTTCCAATGTGCAAGTAAAAATTATGCCATTAAAAGTAACCGGTGGAACCAATGGAACTGGAAGAACTTCCTCTCTTATTAAAGCTATCCAGTATGCTTCTAATATGGGCGCTTCCATTTGCAATATTAGCTTAAACACCTCCACTTATAACGAAGAACTTTATTTGACGATGCTAAAATCCAATATGCTATTTGTATGCTCGGCAGGCAATCAAAAAACAAACGGTGTGAATATTGATGAAATACCAACATATCCTGCTTCTTTTTCACTACCAAATATTATTTCTGTCTCTGCCCTTGATACACATGGTCAACTTGCAAGTTATTCTAACTATGGCAACGATTCTGTGGAAATTGCTGCACCTGGTTCTAGTATTTATAGCACTTTAGTAGGAAACACATATGGTCGCTTTACTGGAACTTCTATGGCTACACCATTTGTATCAGGTGCTAGTGCTATGCTTATGACTTTAAATTCCAAATACTATCCAAGCGAAATCAAACAGATTTTAGTGGAATCATCTACTCCTATTTCAAGTTTACAAGGAAAAGTGGTATCCAGTGGTGCCTTAAATATAACCAATGCTCTCTCTCTTTTAGAAACTGGTGTCCATGAAAAAGACATCACTGCTCCGAAATTAAAACTCTCCAAAGTAAATGGACAAATTTCCATCCAAGTTTCCGATAAACAATCTGGAGTAAAATCACTTCTTTATCTAAAGGGCAATCGAAGTAAGACAGCCTTTAAAAAAGGACAGTTAGGAACTGATGTTACTGCTTTAACCCTTGATTTAGAACAAGGTACTTATACTTTTTATTGTTCTGATTGGGCTGGAAATGATGTCATAAAAACGATTACGATGAGCCGATAAACTTATGACAATCGATTAAATGTTATACCTATTACTAACAGAAAAGAGAGCGTATAGAGTGACATAAATTTCACTCTATACGCTCTCTTTTCTCATGTTATTCACATACTTCTATTTATATTTTGGTGGTAATACTTCTAACCAATATCCATCTGGATCGGAAATAAAGTAGATGCCCATTTCTGGATTCTCAAAACAAATACATCCCATTTCTTTATGTTTTTTATATGCTGCTTCATAATCATCTGCTTCAAATGCTAAATGGAATTCACATTCTCCTAAATTATATGGCTCTTTGTGATCGCGTAACCATGTAAGTTCTAATTCAAACGTGCTTTCTTCATTTGCAACGTAAACAATAATAAAACTACCATCTTCTGCTTCTTTTCGTCTTGTTTCTGTAAGCCCTAACGCTTCTTCGTAAAATGCTAAAGAACGCTCTAAATTTTGTACATTATAATTTTCATGAATCATTTTAAACTTCATATTTATACTTCCTTCCTTTTTTATGAATTTTCATCAAATATCACACTATCTTCCATCTCAATTATTGATACATACGGTTTTACTTCTTCCAAAGATAAATATGGTAAAATTGCTTCCTTTCCACCCCAACAATCAAAATGCATTGGAAATAGATGCTTGATTTTACATTTTTTCAATAGTTCTAACATTCCTAATGTAGCATTTTGTTCCTGTCTTGGGTCAAGAACGACAAAAGCATAGTCAATTTTCATTTCTTTTAGAAAATCGGTTTCTTTCTTATACATACCCTTTTGCCACTTATTAAAGTCTTCTGGCTCACCTTCCCAGTGCCACCAATTTAAATCTCCTGCATGATAAAATGTCTTATCATCTGCTGTTACAATAAAGGCACACCCTTCATCTGTAGACTGTAACGTATGAATGAAAACGCCTTCCCATTCATAAGACTCATGACTTTGGACATATAAGATATTCTCTTGCTCTTTGTTAGAAATGTCATGAAAAAGTACATAAGAAACATCGGTATATTGTTTCTCAAACTCAAAAATCTGCTCCGTATAATGATCGCCATGCTTATGAGAAGCAAAGAAAATGATTTTCTTTCCTGATAGATCTGGAAGCTCTCCTGTATAATAATCAAAGATTAGAAAATAATGATCCGTTTCCACTAAAAATCCACTATGATAAATTCGAGTCACATGAACCATATATACACCTTCTTTCCATTTCGTTTGTTGGTATTTATGGGAAAAGCTTGCCTTATACACTTTTCACTATGGTTAATAATTTTATGATACCATATTTTCTCATTTGTTTCTATAGCAGAAGCCAAAAAGGCTGCCACATAAAAATGGGACAACCTTTTTTTCTCATCGTTTTATTATTTTATGATAGGAAACATAAATCATGTGAAACTCACATAACATGTTTCTCATCGTTTTTGGATCCTAAGCATACATAAATTATAACAATACTATATGCAATAATTGCGGGAAGTCCTACTTCTATCCCAAAAGCTCCGCCTGTTAATAATACATTTTTTGTCTTTGGAATATAAGTAAAAATACTCGGACTCCATGACTCTACCATCGGCTTTACTTCTATA
>JADIML010000031.1 GCA_017694765.1 Candidatus Scybalomonas excrementavium | reverse complement strand
ATATAGTGGCAAGCTATAGAAAGAAAATGCATTGCTTTAGGCATGCTACAGATGAAGCAATAGCAGAAAAAAAATCCTATTCGGAAGAGCAAAAGAACTTCTTTATTGATTACGGATTGACTATTGTTAAGGTGATACATTCTTTGTTAGAATAAAAATAGTTTGGATAGAACAATTTATAATCTAATTTCAATTTATTTCCTAATTGCGAATAGCCAAATTAAAAAAATCCCCTTTTTATGAAGGCTTTTATACCTTAACAGAAGAGGGGATTTTCTATTGTTACAGCAAACCCTTCGCATTCATTTATGGTATGGTTCCTTCCTCATAATACGATATCCACGATAAATTTGTTCTGATAAAACAGCAGCTGTCAATGAAGTTGATAACTGTAATGAAGAGAGAGTGATTCTCTCAATTGTATTTTCATAGGCATCTACAAAGGAGTTTAAAAATTCTTCAGAAAATCCAATTAAGAAACCGAGATCACTTTTTCCAGTAAGTCCTAGAGTTTCTAGTTTTTTTGCAAGTTCTTCAGAAGAAAGAGTTTCTTTTGACGGAGTAACGATAAAAATAGTTGTAGAAGAAGAAAGATGTTTTAGAGCATCTTTTTCTTTTTTACAAGGATAAAAATGGAATTTACAGTATCTTGATAAGCGTTTGCCATATTCTTTGATGGCTCCATCGCTTGCAGTATTTAGTTTAGTAATATTTGCAATTATTTTAATATTCATAATAATTTCCTTTTTAGTATTAAGTAATTTTGAAATGAAAAAACCGCCTAAATTAAATATTTAAGCGGTCATGATGCACCAGAAGGGAATCGAACCCCCGCACCTGGCTCCGGAGGCCAGTGCTCTATCCACTGAGCTACTGATGCGTACGAAAGATAGTATACACTATTTTTTAAAAAATTTCAAATATTTCTTCATAAAAATCTTAATAAAAAATGAGGTTTCATATAAAAAACTTAGAATGAAGATATGTGGAAAAATGATCTTATTTGTTAAATTTTAGAAAATATGGAAAGAAAGATAAGAGATTGTAGTTATTATTAAGATAAATAGCAGAAAAATGAAAGAATGAAGAACATATCTTTCATTTTTGACTTGAAAAATAGAATGACCATTGGTATAATATCAGAAAACATATCGGCGATATTCAGATAATAACGATAGAATATACCTATGTTTTGAATCAATAGGAGAGCCAGTAAGAAGGAGGACTATATCATGTCATATGTAGATGAGGTAATGCAACGTATTGTGGAAAAAAATCCAGGAGAAGCAGAATTTCACCAAGCAGCAAAGGAAGTATTAGAATCGATTCGTCCAGTCATTGAAGCAAAAGAAGACTTTTATAGAAAAGAAGCACTTCTTGAAAGGATCACAGAACCAGAAAGACAGCTTAAGTTTCGTGTGCCTTGGGTAGATGATAAAGGACAAGTACAAGTAAACACTGGATATCGTGTACAGTTTAATAGTGCAATTGGACCATATAAGGGAGGACTTCGTCTTCACCCATCTGTAAACACAAGTATTATTAAATTTTTAGGATTCGAACAGATCTTTAAAAACTCTTTAACAGGACTTCCAATCGGTGGTGGTAAAGGTGGTTCTGACTTTGATCCAAAAGGAAAATCTGATAGAGAAGTTATGGCATTTTGTCAGAGCTTTATGACAGAACTTCATAAATACATTGGGGCAAATACAGATGTGCCAGCAGGTGATATTGGAACAGGTGCTAGAGAAATCGGATATATGTATGGACAGTATAAGAGATTAACTGGTTTATATGAAGGTGTATTAACAGGGAAAGGTCTCACATACGGTGGTTCATTAGTCAGAACAGAAGCAACAGGATATGGATTATTATATTTAACAGATGAAATGTTAAAGATGAATGGACAAGATATTGCTGGAAAGACAATTTCTGTATCTGGTTCTGGTAATGTAGCAATTTATGCGATGGAAAAAGCATATCAGTTAGGTGCAAAACCTGTGACATGTAGTGATTCTACTGGTTGGGTTTATGATCCAGAAGGTATTGATTTAGCAGCAGTAAAAGAAATCAAAGAAGTAAAACGTGCAAGATTAACAGAATATAAAAACTATCGTCCAAATGCTGAATATCATGAAGGAAAAGGTGTATGGACTGTTAAAGTAGATATTGCGCTTCCTTGTGCTACTCAGAATGAATTGGATTTAGAAGATGCAAAAACATTAGTGGCAAATGGTGTTATGGCAGTGGCAGAAGGTGCAAATATGCCTTCTACATTAGAAGCAACAGAATATTTCCAAAAGCATGGTGTATTATTTGCACCTGCAAAAGCAGCAAATGCTGGTGGTGTTGCAACATCTGCTCTTGAAATGTCTCAAAATAGCGAACGTTTAAGTTGGACATTTGAAGAAGTTGATGCAAAATTAAAAGATATTATGGTAAATATTTGTCATAATATGGCAGATGCAGCGAAGAGATATGGTTTTGAAGGAGACTATGTAAAAGGTGCAAATATCGCAGGTTTTGAAAAAGTTGCAGAAGCTATGATTGCACAAGGTGTTTGCTAACAAACATTTTTAGATTTCGTGTATTATATTGCTTTTATAAGATAAAATAAGAGAAGAGAGATTACCTATTTGAAAAGGAAAATGTAACAAATAGGTAGTCTCTTTTTCTTATATTCTTGATATGGAAAATTTTGTTTTTTGTATGCGCAATCCTTATCACATACATAGAAATTTAGATTTTTTTAATAGTTACCTAATAGTATTTAAATTAGATTTATGTTAGAATATCTCAAGAGATAATTTTTCTGAGAATGAAAAATTTGTTAAGATCAGCAAAGGAGAAGTAGTGAAATGAGGAATTATGCAATTACTACAGATTCAAATTCTGATTTGTCTAGGGAGTATATTGAAAAAAATCAT
>JADIML010000030.1 GCA_017694765.1 Candidatus Scybalomonas excrementavium | reverse complement strand
TTCAGGCTGGGTCAGAAGTATCAGCTCTTCTTGGACGTATGCCTTCAGCCGTAGGGTATCAGCCAACACTTGCAACAGAAGTTGGTGAACTTCAAGAACGTATCGCTTCTACAAGAAATGGTTCTGTTACATCTGTACAGGCTGTTTATGTGCCTGCCGATGACTTAACTGACCCAGCTCCAGCGACTACATTTGCTCACTTAGATGCTACAACTGTATTATCAAGAAAGATCGTAGAACAAGGTATTTATCCAGCAGTTGATCCATTGGAATCTACTTCTCGTATTCTTGAAATTGATGTAGTTGGTGAAGAACATTATCAGACAGCGAAAAGAGTACAAGAAACTCTTCAAAAATATAAAGAATTACAAGATATTATTGCAATTCTTGGTATGGAAGAATTATCAGAAGAAGATCAGCTTACTGTATATCGTGCAAGAAAGGTTCAAAGATTTTTATCTCAGCCATTTCACGTTGCAGAGAACTTCACAGGTATTCCAGGAAAATATGTTCCATTAAAAGAAACAATTCGTGGATTTAAAGCAATTGTGGATGGTGAAATGGATCAATATCCAGAAGCAGCTTTCTTTAATGTAGGTACCATTGAAGATGTGATTGAAAAAGCAAAAACACTTCAAGCATAATAAACGCAAATTAAGAAAGGAAGCGATGTTATGAGTGGATTTGGATTGAAGATCATAGCAACTAATAGAGTTTTTTATAACGGTAGAGCAAAATTTATCGTATTACCTCAATCAGATGGTGAAATTGCAGTAATGGCAGGACATGAAGATGCTATGATAGCAATTGTTCCAGGGGAACTCCGTTATCAGACAGAAGATAGCGATGAATGGCACTTTGCTGCTGTTAGTGGTGGATTTGCACAAGTTATTAATAATCGTGTTACAGTTCTTGTATTAACAGCAGAAACGCCAGAAGAGATTGATGAAAGACGTGCAATGGAAGCAAAAGAAATAGCACAAGAACAACTACGGCAAAAAATGAGTCAGCATCAATACTATCGAACACAAGCATCATTATCAAGAGCGATGTCACGTTTAAAAGTAAAAGATCATTCTATTAATCATTAGAAAAAAGGAATCGAATTCTTAGTAATCAGGGAATTCGATTCCTTTTTTCGTTATAATAAAAGAAGGGTTCCAATTAATAAAAAGGTTAGCCCCAATTTTGTACGAGAAGAGATACGCTCTCCTAATATAAAATGAGAGAGAAAAATAGTAACAAGAATACTGAGCTTATCAATTGGAACAACAACACTAGCATTTCCATCTTGAAGAGCTTTGTAGTAACAAAGCCAAGAAATCCCAGTAGAAAATCCAGATAATATGAGATAGAACCAACTTTTTTTAGAAATTGTACATAATTCTTTTTGACATCCTTGTAACCACACAAAAGTCCAAGCAAAGATGAGAACGAAACAAGTTCGAATCGCTGTACCAAGTTGGGATGGAATATTTTCAATTCCTATTTTTCCAAAGATTGCTGTTAGACTGGCAAAAAAAGCAGAACCAAAACTATAAATAAGCCAACGATAGTCAGAATGACTTTTTAAGTCTTTGATAGAATGTAGTCCAGTCATAAGCCATGTTCCAATGGCAAGAAATAAAAGAGCAAGGAAACTTCTGTTTGTAATAGATTCTTGTAAAAAAAGAAAAGCAAATAAAATAGTTAAAATAGTGCTAGTTTTATCAATAGCAGATACTTTATTTACTTCCCCAATTTGAACAGCACGAAAATAGCAAAGCCAAGAAGCACCAGTGCTAAGACCAGATAAAACGAGAAAACAAAAAGTAAAAGAAGAGATCGTAGCAATGGAAGAAGTTTGACCATAAAGAAATACAAGTAGCCAAGAAAAAATTAGTACAACACTAGTTCGAATGGCTGTTGCAAGATGAGAATGAATAGCCTGTACTCCGATCTTTGATAAAATAGCTGTTAATCCAGCAAAAAATGAAGATGAAATAGCAAATAAAATCCACATAAAGAATACTCCTTTTCTAGTTTTATGAAAGAAAAATAATGATAAAATTTATCAATAAATAATTCTAATTGAGAAATTTTCTTAATAATAAAGAATAGAGAAAAGTAAAATCAGAAGAAAAAATTCATAACAATGGTTGTATTTTAGAGAAATTTTTGGATATTAGAAAAGAGAATTATGTTAAGAATATATACAAAAAGAAAAAATTGTCAAGAAAAAAATATTCTTGACAGTATTTAAATTATTCGATATACTCCAAAAAGTAAAAAGTTAGTACAAGCTAACTCTAAGTATTGAGAGAGAAAATCAGATGTTAGAACAATAAAAATATTGGATATACGGTAGTAGATAGGGTAAGTCACTATCAATTTTTTTGTGAAATAGTTAGTTAGAGCTAACATTTGAACTTCCAAAGAATACGATATTTGAAAATGATATTTAAAAATTTGAGAATGATTGATATTGGGATGTGAAAACGATAAAGGAGAATTTATTTATGCCATTCTTTATGAAAAAAGATACTATGGAAGAGAAGAAAAAGAAAAGAATTATGATGAATCTAGTTCTACTCGTTATTTTAATGGGATTATCTATATTGTCTATTGGAATTGGAGCAGAAGAGTTTAGTTTTTTTGATTTATTAAAAGGGCATGGACAAGAAAGTTTTTTAATGAGTATTAGTCGCTTGCCAAGAACATTAAGCATTATTATTACAGGTGCAGGTCTTAGTATGGCAGGTCTTATTATGCAGACGATTACGAATAACAAATTTGTTTCGCCTTCAACAGCTGGAACAATGGAGTGGTGTCGACTAGGTGTTGCCATTGCAATTCTTTGTTTTGGTGGACAGGCAACTGGATTTAAAGTAACATTTGCTTTTCTCGTTTCTTTAGGTGGAACGATGTTGTTTATGATGTTATTACAAGGACTACGAGTGAAGAATGCTTTTATTGTTCCTTTAGTAGGGATGATGATGGGAAATGTAGTAAGTTCTGTTACAACATTTTTTGCATACCAGTATGATATTATTCAAAATATGTCCTCTTGGTTGCAAGGGAATTTCTCCTTAATTATTAAAGGGCGTTATGAAATTTTATATCTCGGAATTCCTTGTTTGATTCTAGTATATGTATATGCAAGTCGCTTTACCATTGCAGGAATGGGAGAAGAGTTTGCCACAGGACTTGGTCTTTCTCATAAAAAAATCGTAATGTTAGGGCTTATCATAGTAGCATTTCTTACATCTTTAATCGTCGTTACGATTGGTAGTATTCCGTTTATTGGTTTAATTATTCCAAATATCGTATCACTCTATCATGGAGATAATTTAAAAGGTACTTTATTTGAAACAGCAATGTTAGGTGCTATCTTTGTCATGCTATGTGACATACTAGGGCGTATTGTGATTGCACCATACGAAATTAGTATTAGTGTGATTGTTAGTGTTCTTGGTAGTTTTATTTTTATCATTCTTTTATTTTGGAAAAATAAAAAAGGAGGAGCGGCATGAGAACACATAAAAAAGTATCTTATAAAAAAATAGTTGGTATTTTATGCTTGATAGCAATTGCAAGTATTTTATTATTTATTGGTTGGGGACTTACAAAAGAAAATATGGGATTTTTCTTACCTAGAAGATGGAAGAAAATAGGAGCAATTGTATTAACAAGTTATTGTATTGCGTATTCCTCTATTACATTTCAAACAGTAACCAATAACCGAATTTTAACACCAAGTGTTATGGGATTAGATTCTCTATACCTATTTATTCAGACACTGATTGTTTTCTTTTTTGGTTCAAAACAACTCATTATGTTGACAGGAATGAAAAATTTCTTTTTATCCATTGGATTTATGTTACTACTATCATTTGGATTATTTTTCTTATTATTTTGGAAAGAAGGAAAAAGTATTTACTTCCTAGTGTTAGCAGGTATGATTGTTGGTGGATTTTTTAGCGGATTATCAACGTTTATGCAAGTATTACTAGATCCAAATGAGTTTTTAATTCTTCAAGGAAAAATGTTTGCTGGATTTGATAAAATCAATGAAAGTTTATTTGGAATTAGTGTCCTACTTGTTATTATAAGTATTTTTGTAACATGGAAAGATTATGCAAGTCTTGATGCTATGTCACTCGGACAAGATCATGCCATTAATTTAGGGATTCCATATCGAAAAATGTTATTCAAAAATTTAATGAATACATCTGTACTTATTGCAGTTTCTACTGCATTAACTGGTCCAATTACTTTTTTAGGAATTATTTTAGCAAGTCTTTCAAGAGAAATGATACCGACCTATCATCATAAAATTCGAGTATTTGGAGGATTTTTATTAGGTGTTAGTTCTCTTGTTTTCGGACAGATGGTAGTGGAAAGAATTTTCCATTTTAATACAACGGTTAGTGTTATCGTTAATTTTATTGGTGGTATTTACTTTATTTATTTAATGATGAAGGAGGCAAAACGATGATCGAAGTAAAACACATTCATAAGAAATATGGGGAGAAAGCAGTTGTTCAAGATGTTAGTATTGCACTTCCAAAAGAGAAGATCATCGCTTTTATTGGTAGTAATGGTGCCGGAAAGAGTACATTAATATCTATCATTAGTAGAACGTTAGCAAAAGATCAAGGAGAAGTATATATCGATGAAATTGAGCTAGCTAAGTGGAAAACACAAATATTAGCACAAAGATTATCGATCTTAAAGCAGACAAATCATTTGAATATTCGCTTAACCGTTCGAGAACTTGTAGAGTTTGGGAGATTTCCTTACTCCAAAGGAAAATTAACACTAGAAGATAAAGAAAAAGTAGAACAAGCAATTTCCTATATGGAATTAAATCATTTAGAAGATAGATATTTGGATGAATTAAGTGGTGGACAAAGACAGTTAGCTTTTATTGCAATGGTTATTGCTCAAGATACGGAATATATTTTCTTAGATGAACCACTTAACAACTTAGATATGAGACATTCTGTTCAGATTATGAAAGTATTAAGACGTCTTGTAACAGAAATGAACAAGACAATTATGGTCGTTATTCATGATATTAACTTTGTATCTCATTATGCAGATTATGTTGTTGCAATGAAAGATGGACAAGTGATTTGTCAAGGGGATACAGAAGATGTTATGAACACTGAGGTATTACAAGAAATTTATGGAATGGATATTTTAGTGCAAACAATCAATGGTAAAAGAATCTGTCTCTATTATGAGTAGACAGTATCTTATAAAAATATTTTATAAAGAACAAATAAAATATATAAAATTTTGTAGAAAAAGAAAGGAGGGCATTGTTCTAAAAAGTTTAAAACTTTTTGATAGTAGAACAATGTAGAAAACATGAGAAAAATTATATCAGCAGCATTATGTACAACTCTTGCAATGAGCATGCTTGTAGGATGTGGAGCAACAAGTTCAGAAACGACAACACAGGTAGAAACAGAAGCAACAACATCTGCAACAAATAGTGACACACAGTCAACATCTGATCAGGCAGAAGATGTGACAATTACTCATTCACAAGGAACAACAACAGTAAAAGCAAATCCAAAAAAAGTAGTTGTATTTGACTTAGGAATTCTTGATATTATGGATTCTCTTGGAATTGAAGCAGAATTAGCAGTTCCAACGGATAACTTAACTTCTTATCTGGACCAATATAAAGATGCAACAAATGCAGGTGGTATTAAACAGCCAGATATTGAGGCGATTTATACATTTGCACCAGATGTTATTTTTATTAGTGGACGTCAAGCAGATTACTATAAGGAATTAAATGAAATCGCTCCAACTGTTTATGTCGATCAAGAGGCTACAACTTATATGGAAGATTTTGAACGCAATGTAAATACAATTGCTACATTATTTGGAAAACAATCATTAGCAAAAGAACAACTTGCTGAAATTGAGTCTTTAGTGGAAAAAGCAAAAGAAAAAACCGAAGCAAGTGATGAAAAAGCATTAATTATTTTAACAAATGAAGGCTCTCTTAGTGCTTATGGAAAAGGTTCAAGATATGGAATCATTCATGATGTATTAGGAGTAAAAGCAGCAGATGATACAATTGAAGTATCAACACATGGACAAGAAGCAAGTTTTGAATATATTTCAAAAGTAAATCCAGATATTTTATTTGTTGTTGACCGTTCTGCTGTTGTAGGTGGAGAAGTAAAAGGATCCGATACATTAGATAATGATCTTGTAAAACAAACAAACGCAGGAAAAAATAATAAAATTGTTTACCTTGATGCTGAAACATGGTATCTTGGTGGAGCAGGTTTAACTTCTGTAAAATCAATGATCGAAGAAGTTGTAAATGCTTTATAAGAATTAACAATAGAGGAACAGGACTAGATGTAATGTCAATCGTCCTGTTCTTTTTTTATTTCATAGGAAATACCTTGTTACATTAATTTGTAAAATTGCCATTTCCTATGAAATAAAAAAGCACTACGTGGGAAGTATGCGCAGGTCGCAATGGGGAAATTTTTACTTAAAATTTATGTAAAATAAATTTTTGACATTTTACATAAATTTAACATAGAATGGACATTACATTTAACATAGAAAAATTATAGTGTAAAAGTGAAAAAAATC
The DNA here is from genome assembly GCA_017694765.1 of Candidatus Scybalomonas excrementavium. Classification (GTDB taxonomy): domain Bacteria; phylum Bacillota; class Clostridia; order Lachnospirales; family Lachnospiraceae; genus Scybalomonas; species Scybalomonas excrementavium. Next base: position 6,742 of record JADIML010000030.1, on the reverse strand, counting down.
TGAAAGTTTATGAAAAGAACAGAGAATGAATGAGAGAAAATGAAAGAATATATCCTATCAATTTGGATAGAAGAAAAGGAGAGAATCTTATGAGAATTTTCAAAAAGGTTACAGCTTTATTGGTAACGAGTGCGCTAGCAATGAGTTTTGTAGCATGTGGAAGCAGTGACTCAGATGTCTCTGGATTTATTACAGGTTCCGGTTCTTCGGCACTTCTTCCATTGGCAAAAGAGGCAGCAGTAGCATTTAAGGAAAAGTATCCAGATGTTTCTGTTACATTAAACGGAGGAGGATCAGGAACAGGATTAAAGCAAGTTTCGGATGGGTCTGTTGACATTGGAAATTCTGATGTACCAGCGGAAGAAAAATTATCACCAGAAAGAGCAAAAGAATTAGTAGCTCATAAAGTATGTGTTGCAATTATTACTCCAGTAGTCAATAAAGAACTTGCTAAACAAGTGCCAAATTTAACAAAGCAACAGTTAATTGACATTTTTACAGGAACGATCAAGAACTGGAGTGAAGTAGGTGGACCAGATGAAGAAATTCTTTTAATCACACGTCCACAAACATCAGGAACAAAAGCAGTTTTCCAAAAATATGCACTAGATGGGAATGAAGAATTAGTAGGTGGTTCTTTAGAAACAGATGATTCAGGAACTCTTCTTCAGACAGTTGCTGATAATAAAGGAGCAATTGGATATGTATCGTTATCATATCTTGTTCATAACCAAAAAGTAAGCACTCTAAAAATCGATGGAGTAGAACCTTCTTTAGAAAACACATACAATGGAAGTTATCCTGTTTGGGGATATGAATATATGTATACAAAAGGAGAACCAACAGGAGTGATTAAGACATATCTTGAATATATTATGTCAGACGAATATAGTACACAATTAGAGTCACAAGGATATGGTACAACATCTAAAATGACAGTAGAACGATAAGAATAAATATTAAAACAATTTCTTATAGAGAATGAATAGATAGAAATGATAGTTTTTGAAAGGAAAAAAATATGGAACGAAAAAATATGTTTTTTAAAGAACATTTTTTTAAAGGATTAATTACTGCTTGTGGTGCTTTTGTAATTGTACTTACATTAGCAATTGGTGCCTTTCTTCTTTATAAAGGGCTTGGCACATTTGTAACATATGGGCATAGTCCTTTAGAGTTTTTCTTTTCTTCTGACTGGGCGCCAGTAGATGGAACAGAAGGTGGAGGAAAAGTTGGTGCAGCCGTATATATATTTGGTTCAATTAGTACATGTGCATTGGCACTTGCCATTGCAACACCATTTAGTTTTGGTGCAGCCATTTTTATGACAGAAATTGCACCAAATTTTGGAAATAAACTTCTTCAACCAGTTGTAGAATTATTTGTTGGGATACCATCTGTTGTATATGGTTGGGTTGGTATGACTGTATTAGTACCAGCAATTCGTGATCTATTTCACTTGACACATGGATATTCGGTATTAGCTGCAGGGATTGTATTATCCGTTATGATTTTTCCAACGATTACAACAGTAACAGCAGATGCACTTAGAAGTGTTCCAAAGGATTATAGAAAAGCAGCCTATGGACTTGGAGCGACAAGATGGCAAGTAACGTATCAAGTTGTGTTACCAGCTGCTAAAAATGGAATTTTAACAGGGATTGTATTAGGACTTGCAAGAGCATTTGGAGAAGCACTTGCTGTAGCCATGGTAATTGGAAAGACAAGAGCGTTTCCAAAGAATATTTTATCTCCAACAAATAACTTAACAGCAGCGATTGCTTCTGATATGGGTGGTGCTATGGAAGGTGGAGAATATAATATGGTTCTTTGGACAATGGCACTTTTATTATTCTTAATTTCTTTAGGTTTCATTTTTATTATTCATTTTATTTCTTCACGCTCTGAACAAAAGGAGAAGAAGGGAAAGGAAGCATAATATGAACATTACAAAAAGAGCAAAAACAGTCGATAAAATAATGACGGCTATTTTCTATTTAATTGCAGGATTCTTTTTCTTATTATTGCTTGCATTTGCAGGATATGTAATAGGTAATGGACTCAAAGGATTTACACCAAAACTGTTATCTTTTACGAATGAAGGAATTGGAAATCAATTATTTAATACGATTTATTTAGTAGTGTTAGCACTTTTAATTAGTGTTCCTTTAGGAGTAGCTGCTGGGATTTATATGGCAGAATATGCGAAAAAAGGTCGTTTTACAAAATTTTTAAGAATCTGTATCGAGACATTATCCTCTTTACCATCCATTGTAGTTGGATTATTTGGATATTTAGTTTTTATTTTATTAGTAGGGGCAAGATGGAATTTAATGTCAGGTGCTTTAGCCGTTTCCATTTTAAATTTACCATTAATTGCAACGACGACAGAAGATGCCCTTCGTACATTACCAAAAGGATATAAACAAGGTAGCTTCGGAATGGGAGCGACTCATTGGCAAACAATTAGTAAAGTTATGTTACCAGCTTGTTTACCTAGAATTATGACAGGTGTCATTTTAGCAGCAGGGCGTGTGTTTGGAGAGGCAGCAGCACTTCTTTATACAGCTGGTATGAGTACAGATATTAACTGGAGTCGTACATGGAAATTAACTTCTCCTGTATCACCTCTTAATCCATTTAGACCGGGAGAAACGTTATCCCTACACATTTGGGCAGCAAGAACAGAAGCAACAGCTGCAAATGCAGAACAGATCGCTAATTTCTCAGCAGCAGTGTTACTTATTCTTGTTTTTGCATTTAGTATTACAGCAAGATTATTAAGTCAAAGAATGAGTAAGAAAATGACTGGTGGAAAATAAAATAGAAAAATTGACAGAACAATTGGAAAGGATGTAAAATGGATAATAAGAAGTTTGATGTAAAAGGATTAGATCTTTATTATGGGCAGTTTAAGGCACTTAAAAATATTAATATAGCAATTGAAAAAAATCAGATTACAGCGTTAATTGGACCATCTGGTTGTGGAAAATCTACTTTTTTAAAAACATTAAATCGTATGAATGATTTAGAAGAAGGAGTAAGAATTGAAGGAAAAATTCTTTTAGATGGACAAGATATTTTTAACGATATGGATGCAATTTCGCTTCGACAAAAAGTTGGAATGGTATTCCAGCAACCAAATCCATTTCCAAAAAGTATTTATGATAATATTGCTTATGGTCCAAGACTTCAAGGAATTCGTTCAAAAGTAGAATTAGATGAAATTGTAGAGCGCTCTCTTAGAGCGGCAGCTATTTGGGATGAAGTAAAAGATCGTTTAAAGAAAAGTGCGTTAGGAATGTCTGGTGGACAACAACAAAGACTTTGTATTGCAAGAGCATTGGCAGTATCGCCAGAAGTTTTATTAATGGATGAGCCAACAAGTGCCCTAGATCCAATTTCTACGAATAAGATAGAAGAGCTTGCTAGCGAGTTAAAGAAAGATTATACGATTGTTATGGTTACTCATAATATGCAACAAGCAGCGAGAATCTCAGATAAAACAGCCTTTTTCCTTATGGGAGAAATGGTAGAATATGGCGATACCGAACAAGTATTTTCTATGCCAAAGGATAAGAGAACAGAAGATTATATTACAGGAAGGTTTGGTTGATATGAGAGCAAGATTTGATGAACAAATGGAACAACTTCATGTGGAACTTATTAAAATGGGAAGCCTTTGTGAAGAAGCAATTTCTTTATCCGTAGAAGCATTACAAAAAAGTGATGATGAAGGAGAAAAAGTAAAAGAAATTCGAGAAAAAGTAGCAGTTTTAGAAAAGAAAATTGATTCAAAAGAATATGAAATTGAAACAATATGTTATCGCCTTCTTCTTCAGCAGCAGCCAGTTGCTACGGATCTTAGAAATATTTCAGCAGCATTAAAGATGATTTCTGATATGGAAAGAATTGGGGATCAAGCATCTGATATTGCAGATTTAACGAATAAAGGGGTTCGTGGTTACTCTCAAAGTATGATTCATATTTATGATATGGCAAAAGCTACGGTGAAAATGGTGACAGGAAGTGTAGATGCTTTTGTAAAAAATGACTTAGAATTAGCACATTATGTAATGAGAAGTGATGATGAAGTCGATCTTTTATTTGAAAAAGTAAAAAAAGAGATTATGGAATTAATTGTTGACAAAACAATTGATGCAAAGGAATCCCTTAACTTGTTAATGGCGGCAAAATATTTTGAACGTATTGGAGATCATGCAGTAAATATTGCAGAATGGGTAGAATATTCCATTACGGGAGAACGCAAAAAATAAGAGAGGGTGATAACATGATTTATTTTGTGGATGATGATAAGAGCATTCGTGAGCTGATAATTTATACATTAAATGCACAGGGGCTTACTGCGATAGGTTTTGCAAAACCTTCGGATTTTTGGAAAGCAATGGAACAAGAATTACCTTCGTTGATTCTTTTAGATGTTATGTTACCAGAAGAAGATGGAATTTCTATGTTAAAAAAGATAAGAACAAAGAATCGTTGGAAGCATATTCCTGTTATTATGTTGACAGCTAAAGGAAGTGAATTTGACACTATTTTAGGACTTGATAGTGGAGCTGATGATTATGTACCAAAGCCTTTTCGGATGATGGAATTACTCTCAAGAATTCGAGCACAGTTAAGAAGAGTAAATAGCGATTTAGTATCGGAGCAGATTTTAAAAATGGGACAACTTACTGTGAATCCACAAAAACATCGTGTAACCGTTCAAGATGAAGAAATTTCGTTGACATTAAAAGAATATGAACTTCTTTATCTTCTCTTAAAAAATAAAGGAATTGTATTATCAAGAGCACAGATTTTAGATCGAGTATGGGGATATGAATTTGATGGTGAAAGTCGAACTGTCGATGTTCATATTCGGACTCTTAGACAAAAATTAAAAGAAGCTGGAAAGTATGTGGAAACAGTACGAGGCGTAGGATATAAATTGGAGGAAAAAGAAGATGACAAGTAAAATTTTTCGTTCCATTATCTTAGTAGCTGGTTCTATTTTACTAGCCAGCTTTTTGCTTATCTTTGGAGTATTGTATAGCTATTTTATTGGAGAATTAAAAAAGGAACTTCGGTATGGTGCCAATTATGTTGCCAAAGGCATTGAAATGAGTGGCATTGAATATTTGGAACAATTAGAATCTCAAAATCGTATTACTTTGATGGAAGCAGATGGAACGGTTATTTATGATTCAGAAGCTAAAATTGAAACTATGGAAAATCATGCAAATAGAAAAGAAGTAAAAGACGCAGTGGTAACTGGAAGTGGAGAAGATATTCGATATTCTAAAACATTATCAGAAAGAACTTCTTATTATGCAGTGCGATTACACAATGGATACATTCTTCGATTAGCAAAACAACAAAAAACAGTTGCGACTATTTTGCTTGGCATTACACAGCCATTGCTCTATATATTAGCTTTCATGTTTTTATTAGGTGCTTTCGTTGCAAATAAATTAGCGAAGAAAATTACAGAACCTGTTAATAATTTAGATTTAGAGCATCCAGAACGAAATGAGGCATATGACGAGGTAGCCCCTTTATTAACTAAAATATATCGTCAAAAAAGTATGATAAAGGAGCAATTAGAAGAAGCTAGAAAACGCCAAGAAGAATTTGAAATGATTACAGAAAATATGGAAGAAGGTTTTCTAATCATTGATAATAAAATGGAAATTTTATCATGCAATTCTAGTACCAAAAAGCTATTTGATTTAAAAGACATGGTACCACATCAAAATGTTGTAACATTAAATCGAACAGAGAAATTCCAAAAGGTAATGAAGCAAGTGTTAGAGGGAAAACACCAAGAAATAGAAATGGAGATTGAAGAAAATTATTATCAGTTAATTGCAAATCCGGTTTTTCATGGTAAAGGGCATGAAATTGCAGGTGCAGTCATTGTATTTGTGAATATTACGGATAGAATTGCAGGGGAGAAATTGCGAAGAGAATTTACAGCCAATGTCTCTCATGAATTGAAAACACCATTAACTTCTATTTCAGGATTTGCAGAAATTATGCAAAATGGAATTGTAAAGCAAGAAGATGTGCCAAAATTTGCAGGCAATATTTTTAAAGAATCGCAAAGACTTATTGCTTTGGTCAATGATATTATTAAATTATCCCAATTAGATGAAGGTATTCTCCCTTACGAAAAAGAAGAAATTAGTTTAAAAGGGTTAGCAGATGAGGTAGTATTGCGATTACAGCCGATTGCACATAAAAAAGGGATTCGATTGGAAGTATTAGGCGAAGATTTATGTTTGAAAACAGTTCGACCAGTATTAGAAGAAATTTTATATAATTTATGTGATAATGCGATTAAATATAATAAAGAAAAGGGGAGCGTAAAGGTTCTCATTGAGAAAAAAGTACAAGGAATCGCTGTATCTGTTACAGATACAGGAGTGGGTATTCCATTATCTAGTCAGAACCGAATTTTTGAACGTTTTTATCGGGTGGATAAAAGTCATTCAAAAGAAATTGGTGGAACAGGACTCGGTCTTTCCATAGTAAAACATGGAGCAGCGTATTTAGGAGCAAGTGTAAAAGTAGATAGTATTGTTGGTGTTGGAACGACGATAACGGTATTGTTTTTGGGGCAAAAATCATTATCATAAAATATAAAATAAATGATGTAAAACAACAATAAAAAATAGGTATTTTTTTACAATTAATGGAGTGAAGCAGAGCCAATGATTACAGGATTGCAGAAAAAAGA
>JADIML010000029.1 GCA_017694765.1 Candidatus Scybalomonas excrementavium | reverse complement strand
ATACTACATAAGATAACAAAAACCATAAAAAATCGTCTATATTTTTCTGTTTTAATTTTAGTATAACAATTTTATTTTTATAATTTCTATTCTATGTTTTAATACTCTCATATCTGAACGTATTATACTTCTTCACATGTAATCGAAAATACCAAATGGGGCATATCCATTCCATAGTAATGTTTTACAAACTGATCGACTACTCTCATTCCATTTCTTTTTGCTACCTTTTGAGATGGAATATTATTATCTCTTATAATGGAAAATACTTCTTTTGCTTTTAAAGTTTCAAAAGCATACTTTTTACAAGCAATAGCTGCCTCTGTTGCATACCCTTTATGCCAGTAGTCTTTTTGAAAAAGATAGCCGATTTCAAGCACCTGTTTTCCTTTACATTCTTGCATCGTAAGCCCACATTGTCCAATAAGCTCTCCTGTCTCTTTTAAGATAACAGCCCATAATCCAAATCCATACTCTTCATACCGCTTCAGTTGTCTATCAAGCCACTCTTGTACTTCTTCATCTGAAAAGGCATGTTCATAGGCATACATTACTTCTTCATCTTGTAACATTTTACATAAATCAGAATAATCGGACTGCTCCAATCTTCTTAGATATAATCGTTCTGTTTCTAGAATCATAAACCTTTCTTCTCACTTTCTTTTTCTATAAAATCCACTTATTATTATTTTATCAAATACTTTGTTATCTCATTTTCTAAATAATTCTAAGTCGATTCTCTCCCCCTCTACCACTTCTCTTTTTAATAACTGCCCATTTTTATACTCCATCCAATAGGCTTTTGCATCATGTCTTGCTTTTTTTATGGACATCATCTGTCCATCCACAACAAATGCTATATCATTTTCAAGAGCAATGCCTGCACAGTTTTTATGTTTTAACATCGAATCAAAGCTATCTCTTCCTTCTTCATTATAGTGAGGACAACAAGCAATTGGAAATTTGTTCAGACCTTCCACAAAAATATAATTCCAACTTTCTGGATTTTTAAAAAATTCACTATCACTATGTCCATATCGAAACCAAAAGATAAGTCCTGCACTAATTCCGGTTATAACAGTTTCTTTTTCATAGGCCTTTAATAGTAACTCATCCACTCCGTACTGACGCCAAACTTCTAGCATTGCTTTTGTATCCCCTCCACCAACATAAATAAGATCGCTTTCCTCAAAATATCGTTCTACCTCTTCCTTTGTATCACTATTTTTGCATAAAGTAAGTGTCTGCACTTCACACCCATATGCTTCATAATATTTTTCTATCATTTGAATATATTCTTTCGCATCATTGCTGGCAGTTGGTATAAATAATACCTTTGGCTTTTCTTTTCCTGTCATTTCAATAGCCAATTGATTCAATACATCGGTTGATCGTAAATCTCCACCTGAAATTCCTACTATTTTTCCCATATTGATCCTCCTTTTATTAACTTGTTCTAATACATAAAGTTTCCTATTCTCAATCTTTTGTTTCTTTTACTGCGCTTATTTGTTCCTGTACTTGCTTGTATTCTATTATTCCATCATATGCTTGTTCTACAAACTGTAACTCTTGAAATGCTTGTTTCAAATTTGTCGCATAAGCAATCAGAAATTTAGGATCTGCTCGGTCACTTTGCACCAGAATAGCAAAATGTTGAAATTTCCATTTCATTCCCATATGACCTAAAAATTTTGTATCAAATATATCTGCTTTCTCGTAATACTCTAAGGGTATGAGTTCATCGTATGGAGTTTCAAATTTTCGTTCTTGTTCCAAAATCTTTTTCTGTGTATATGGATAACTACTAAAGGAAAGATTGCCTTTGAAAGAATCTTTCCCAAACAATTTGATCACTCTCCAATAAAAAACGCCTTCCACTTGTATATTAACGACTTCATAATCGTTTATATTGGCTACCGATAACTGAATTCCTTCCATAGATTTACTTATTTTAATCGGAATTGGACATACCATTAATACAAACACTATTACAGTTAGACAGATGATTATCTTTTTCATAATATCACTTTTTTGTATTCTCATCATTTTTCTCTCACTTAATTTCAAATTAACTTGTTCTGATATATAAAGTTTCCTATTCTTCTTGTCCCTTATCTCTATGATAAAATTTTTGAATCGCTTCGCCTAACTCTTTTGGATTGTCCACATTGACTTCATGTCCTGCTTGTTTGATAAATTGAAGTTTTGCATTTGGTAAAAGATTATATAGTTCCATTGCAGCTTTTTTATTCGCCTTATCTTTCTCTCCACAAAGTACCAACACTGGACATGAAATTTTGTCTAAATCCTCAGAAAAATTTAGATGTAACATAGAGTTTGACAGCGTAATCATATCCTTTTTATGAAGTCCCATTTTTTCAAAAAGTCTATTTGGCATGAACTGAAATATTATAGTTTGAATTTTTAATAATCCCTTTGGCATAACAAATTGGATACCGATTACTATTAATGAACGCACTTTTTCCGGATTTTCAATGGTATACTGTAATGCCAGTATTCCTCCTAATGACAACCCACATACATGAAAAGGTTCCGATAAATCAGAACAATATTTCACAAAAGATTGATATAGCTTTTCATACGTCATTTCTGCTTGGCTTATACCTGCAAGTAAGTCAAATACATTTAAACAAATAGCTTCATCCGATACATCTATGTGAGAAACTGTTTTCTCCCAACTTGAAGCATTTTGTCCAAGTCCATGTAAAAATAAATATTTCATAGCAAGCCCCCTTTTCCATAATACAAAAACTCCCACCTATGTCTTTTCACTTGGTGGGAGTTCATTTTCTAAATGGAATATTCTTTTTTGTTTATTCCAAATATTTCTTCAAATATTTTCCTGTATACGATTCTGGAACATTACAAATTTCTTCTGGTGTTCCACTGGCTACGACAGTTCCACCTTTTGCCCCACCTTCTGGACCGATATCAATAATATAATCTGCTGTTTTAATCACTTCTAAATTGTGTTCAATGACAACGATTGTATTACCGCCTTCTTTTAGACGTTCTAAAATTTCCACTAATTTATGAACATCTGCAAAATGAAGTCCTGTTGTTGGTTCATCTAAAATGTAAATCGTCTTTCCAGTGCTTCGTTTACTAAGTTCTGTTGCTAACTTAATACGCTGTGCTTCTCCACCTGATAATGTAGTAGATGGTTGCCCAAGTTTAATATATCCAAGTCCTACATCACGAAGTGTTTCTATTTTTCTACTAATAGCTGGAACATTTGAGAAGAAATCGCACGCCTCTTCTACTGTCATTTCTAACACATCATAAATGCTCTTATCTTTGTATTTTACTTCTAATGTTTCACGATTATAGCGATGTCCATGGCATACTTCACATGGCACATAAACATCTGGTAAGAAGTGCATTTCAATCTTAATAATTCCATCTCCACTACACGCTTCACAACGTCCACCTTTTTTATTAAAACTAAAACGCCCTTTATCATATCCTCTTGATTTCGCATCTTTTGTCATGGCAAATAGATCACGAATTTGATCAAAAACCCCTGTGTAAGTGGCTGGATTGGAACGTGGGGTTCTTCCAATTGGAGATTGATCAATGTTAATCACTTTATCAAGTTTTTCCATTCCATCGATTCTCTTATGAGCACCTGGCTTACATTTGGCACGATTTAAATCTTTTGCTAATCGTTTATACAAAATCTCATTGACAAGGGAACTTTTTCCTGAACCAGAAACTCCTGTTACACAAGTAAACACGCCAAGTGGAAATTTTACATCAATTTTCTTTAAATTATTTTCACATGCACCTACTACTTTCAAATAGCCTTCTGGTTTTCTACGTTCCTTTGGAACTGGAATTTTAATTCTTCCACTTAAATATGCTCCTGTAACCGATTCTGGCACTTCCATAATTTCTTTTGCAGTTCCTTGTGCCACAACCATTCCACCATGAGAACCTGCTCCTGGTCCAATATCCACAATGTGATCGGCTGCCCACATCGTATCTTCATCATGTTCTACTACAA
>JADIML010000028.1 GCA_017694765.1 Candidatus Scybalomonas excrementavium | reverse complement strand
GCTATTTCCATATTAACAGCAACTTCTGCTTTTATATTTTGCTTCACTAACTCTGCTCTTCCAACCAGTGGCAAGCCATTCTCTTTTGAAAATGCAACTTGAAGATCACTTCTATCCTGCTTTGAAGCATTTAACGACTTCGATATAACTCGAAAATTCGGATCCTTGTTAGCAATCTCTTTTAAATCAGAATCGTTCAAAAAAGCATTATTTTTATTTCTATCGTGAAGTTCTTTTAATGGAATAATATGATCAACTTCTGATGCGTGTTCTGCCCACTTCTTAGAAATAACATCGCCATTTTTATTCTTCCTATGGTACTTATTCTGAGCAGATTTTTGAGAATAATGTAACTCTTTTTTCGTCACTGGATCCTTTATTACTTGTTTGCCCTGAAATTGTTTCTCTTTAAATTTTCTTTTTTGAGCATCCGAATCATATTTTTGTCTTTCATACTGTTTTGTTATGCCAAGTTTCCTATCTTTATTATTTTCATTCATTTATCTCACGTATAATCCAATTATCTTCGATAATAATTGAATTTTTCCTTTCTCCCAGAAATAACTGGATATTTTTATCAGAAACTATATTTTTTGAAAATTTTCCTATTATATCTAAAATACGGTATATTCAGCTTGCTTATTAAAATCACCTTTTTTATAATTATAATATTTTATCATAAATATTCTATAAAATCGTCTACTATTAGAATAATTTCATGACAAACATATAATTTTTTTACTTTTAAGATCCTATAATTACTTGTTCTTATTATTTATACTTATTAAACTTATATGTTTTATTTACATATACAATATACATAATTTCATTATGTATATTATAGTTTTTTATAATCAAATAAGGTATCTTTTGCATCTTCTAGTGTTAGTATATAATTATGGACACAAAGAGTTTAACACAGTACAATACAAGTAGGAAAGGGAGTGTTAAACATGTCCAAAAACGGGATTCGATATTCGGAAGAATTGAAACAACAAATCGTAGATTTCTATCAAGCAGGTAGTTCTGTAACCTACCTAAGTCGTGAATACGGTGTGACAAATGTAACGCTCGATAAATGGATTAAGGAACTTTCTAATGCGAAAGTATCTGATACTGAAACAATGTCTGTAAAAGAATATGAAAAAATAAAAAAACGCATATGTAAAGTCTTAAAATTCCCAAGGAGTACCTATTATAAGACTTTTCTTCGTGTACCTTCAAATCGTAAGAAAAAAGCTAGCACTTTGAAATCTGAAATCTATGAGATATGGAAAGAAAGTAAAAGAAGATATGGTGCTCCTAAAATCTAAAAAGTACTAGAAAGCCAAGTAAAAAAGTAAGTTTAAAACGTGTGTAACGTTACATGAAGGAATTACAAATACGTTCGATTGTTGTTAAAAAATTTCGATATCATACGGAAAAAATCACTTCTAAAGAGAAAGAAAATCTTTTGAATCGTGACTTTAAAACAACTTCGATTCATCAAAAATGGTGTATCGATATCACTTATATTTACACAAAAAAAGCTGTCTAGACGTATCTTGCTTCTGTTATGGATCTACACAGCAAAAAGATTCTTGGCTATGCCTATGATGTATCCATAACAGCGGAACTAGCAATCAAAGCTGTAACCAATGCTTACTTAAACGCAAAAGATACCAAAGAACTTATTCCTTCTTTTAGTAGAAAAGGGACACCTTATGATAATGCTTGTATCGAATCTTTTCATTCCATTTTAAAAAAGGAAGAAGTCAATCAAAAGGAGTATGATGATTTTAAAAGCGCAAAACGAGCATTATTTGAATCTATGGAATCTTGGTATAATCACAAGAGAATTCATAGTGCAATCAACTCTTTAACACCACAGGTTACACATAGTGCTGCCTAGTGGTGAAGTCGTTAAACTTTTTGTGTCTATGATATTGACATAGTTCCACACTATTATGATAATAATTATAAATAATTACTTTTTATATTCTATATCATTTTAATTCTTACTCAAATTGAAAGGAATTGATGTAACTTTGAAGCAAAAAAGAAAAAAATTTATAATACTTCTCTTCTTCCTTATAATACTACTATGTATCATACCAATTCCAATAAAAATGAATCAGTCTATTTCAGGTATCGAACTATCTCCAACAGATACCAATGTTAATAACTCAGTCAAAATAACAATACAAGGTACTTTTTATTGGAAAATAATAAAGCTATTGGGACAAGATAAATTCAAAGGCAATATATCTATTAATAACTATCCTTTTACAGAGGAAAAAATTTTAGCAAACAATCGCTCTATTCAAATTATATACAACGATTCTACCCCTATGATATATTATAACAAAAAAAATATATTTGATATAGATTCATTAGGATATATTGGTACAACATGGAAATTTAAGCATTTTGCTATTTTAGTACAAACCGATCCCCTGAACCCAACTTTTATCATAGCTCATGCAAAAAATCGAGAGGAGGCACTTCACGAATTAAAATTCCTTGATAAAGCATTTGATGGATTAGTAGAATACAAGCAATTAAAAGCTAAATAAACATTTCTCTTCTTCATTTCTCACAAATTTTCCTATATATATGAATACTGATTCATAATAATTTCTAGTTTCTTTCCCTAATTCATCAATAAAGAAGCAGCTTCTTTTGAATCTGCTTCTTTACTTTTATATTTCTCTATTGTTTTGATCAAATTACAACCCCTTAAATTCCCTAGCATTATATACCATACAAAAAGTTAATGACTGGACACCCAATCAGTTTTGTATATGTGTAAGATTTACAGATATTAGCAACTCATTATATGATAGAACACGATGTTAAAAATACTATTACACTTACTATTTATGTTACTCATAATTGGGACATTATGAGTGCAATTACAGCACATCAAGAAAACAGCCCCTTCATAACAAAATCAGTTATGAAGGGGCTGTTTCTTTTCTATTCGAAAAAACTTCTTATTTTATTCTTATTATTTATTCTTCCACTGGTTTCTTCCAAAGACCAAGAATCACCGCTCCTACTACGGAACCAATTGCTAAAGCAAGCAAGTATTGAAGTGGATTATGAATAACACCAATTACCCAAGCACCACCATGTGGAGCAGGAGATGCACAACCAAATGCCATAGATAAGGCACCTGCTACTGCTGAACCAACAATGCAAGATGGAATGACACGAATTGGATCCGCTGCTGCATATGGAATTGCACTTTCAGAGATAAAAGATAATCCCATAACAATATTTACAATCCAAGAAGATCGTTCTCTTTTTGTAAATTTATTCTTGAACAATAAGCTAGAAATCGCAATGGCAAGTGGTGGAACCATACCACCAACCATAACAGCTGCCATTGTCGTACTTCCAATACTCGCTAAGTTTGGATCGGCTGCTGCAACAGCAATGGAACCTGTTCCAAATAAATATGCTGTTTTATTAAACGGTCCACCCATATCAATGGACATCATACCACCAACAATTGCTCCAAGTAAAATAGCACTTGTACCATTCATAGATTTTAGAAAATCTGACATCCCTGTATTAATAATACCTATAATAGGATTTACAGTTCCCATAATAATTCCTATTAACAAAATTCCACCTAATGGGTCAGGCAAAACGCATGAATGAACATTTTGTGAACAAACCTTTTTTTTGATATAATAGGAAAAAAAGGAGGTTTTGTTTATGGAAGAATTATTAGAATGGATGGAATATATAG
>JADIML010000303.1 GCA_017694765.1 Candidatus Scybalomonas excrementavium | reverse complement strand
ATCAAACAATACTGTCCATATTTAAGTGAAAACTTTTTACAAATATTTGAAGATTACGCACAAAACCGTTTTAAAAAATCAATGACAAAGATGCAGTATCTATATGCGATTGCCTCTTTATGCAATTATTGCAAGTGTGATTTTCTTTCTTTAACTGCAAGTTCTGTACAAAATTTTTTTACATGGTTTCAAAAAGAAGCAGATTTATCGACTCTCAAATATAATTTAAGAATTTATCGAGCCGTTTCTCGTTTTATTGATGAGTATGCAACGGTATATAAGGTACCAGCTGTTTATACTCAATTTTTTAATTCTCTTATATTACCAGAAGAAGAAGTGGAAATTGATCCGAATGGTTTGCCAGATTTTCAAACGATTGATCGAGTTTTCCAATATGCAAAAGAAAAAAATGAAATGGTTCTTTTTCTTGCTATGTCATTGGCTCTTCGCTGTTCGATGACCATTCATGAAATTACAGAACTTAAGAAAGAAATGTTCTTCCAAGATGCAAAAGGAAACTATGGAATCCGTATGAAAGTTAGCAATACAACGGATCGTTTCATTAAAATTCCAGAAGACGTAGCAATTATTATTATGAACTATATTTCCACACGATTTGTAGAAGTGCCAAACCTTTTATTAAATAAACAAAATCGCCCTATTAGCAATCGAAGTTTACAAAATTGGCTAAGAAGTGCTTGTATTGCCAGTGGCGTAGAACCGTTTACACTGAATCAACTTCGTGTATTAAGTGTATCACATATGTTGAAATGTGGTGTGCCAGAGGAAAAAGTAGCCGATTATATCAATGTAAAAGGTACAGCATGGTTTTTTCGATACAATCGTGTTGTAAAGGAACTAGAAGATTCTGCAGTTGACTATACCCATATCAAAATTATAGAATGAGATAGAGAAGATGATTGTTTAATCACTTGCATTTTTGATAAAATATGATAGAATTAATACTTAATGTAAAAAATACTGATATAGCTCCTCGAAGCATCGTAACATGATTTTTTGAGATACTATGCTATATTATATAGAATAAAATTAGGAAAGGGAATTTTATGAGTAACGCAAATATTGAAGAAACAAAACAACAACTGCACTATATGGAACAGCTTCATGATATGATTGAAGAGAAAGTTCAAAAAACTGGCAAACGTCCAACTTACAAAGTTGTTAATTTTGGTTGTCAAATGAATGCCAAAGATGCCGAAAAATTATCAGGTATTTTAAATAAAATCGGATATGTAGAAGCTGAAACAGAAGAAGCAGATTTCGTTTTATATAATACTTGTACTGTTCGTGAAAATGCGAATCTAAAAGTATATGGTAGACTTGGTCATTTAAAAACATTAAAAAAGAAAAATCCAGATATGCTAATTGCTTTATGTGGATGTATGATGCAAGAACAAGAAGTTGTTGATAAAATCAAAGAAAGCTATCGCTTTGTCGACATTATCTTTGGAACACACAATATTTTTAAATTTGCAGAACTTTTAAAAGCTAGACTTGATTCTGGTGAAATGATTATTGATATTTGGAAAGATACGACAGAGATCGTAGAAGATCTTCCAGCAGAGAGAAAATATTCTTTCAAATGTGGAGTTAATATTATGTATGGATGTAATAACTTCTGTACATATTGTATCGTTCCTTATGTAAGAGGACGTGAAAGAAGCCGTGAAATTGCTGATATTGTAAAAGAAGTAGAACAGTTAGTAGCTGATGGCGTTGTAGAAGTTATGCTTCTTGGTCAAAATGTAAACTCCTATGGTAAAACATTAGAGCCAAAAGTAAGTTTTGCAGATCTTTTAAAAGAATTGGATAAAGTAGAAGGCTTAGAAAGAATTCGCTTTATGACACCACATCCAAAAGATATTACAGATGACTTTATCGAAGTATTAGCAAATTCTAAAAAAATCTGTAACCATTTACACCTTCCTTTACAATCAGGAAGTACTCGATTATTAAAGAAAATGAATCGTCATTATACAAAAGAACGTTATTTAGAAATCGTAAATCAAGTAAGAGAACGTATTCCGAATATCGCAATTACAACAGATATTATCGTAGGATTCCCAGGGGAAACAGAAGAAGATTTCCTTGAAACAATGGATGTTGTTGAAAAAGCACAGTATGATGGAGCTTTCACATTTATTTATTCAAAACGTACAGGTACACCAGCAGCAGTTATGCCAGATCAGGTTCCAGAAGATGTTGTAAAAGAAAGATTTGATCGCCTTCTTGCACGTGTACAAGAGATTTCTTCTAAATCTCATGGACAGTTACAAGGAACGACCCAAACTGTTTTAGTCGAAGAAGTAAATCATCAAGATCCTTCTATGGTAACAGGTCGTTTAACAAATAATACAACGGTTCATTTAAAAGGAAATGAACAAATGATAGGAAAAATTTTCCGTGTAAACTTAGTGGAATCAAAAGGGTTTTATTATATTGGAGAACTGGCTGAATAGTCAGTTCTCTTTTTTCATTGTCATAAGAAATTCTTTGTGCCAAAATGCACACAGCATAGAACAGATCATAGATATGAAGTTTTTGCTACATAAACTGCTTATACGTGGTAAAGTGTACCTTGATAGAAGCAATATTTTTATGCTATACTGTAACATACAAGCTAAAAGAAACGCTTTTTGTCGATTCTTTAGTTTTTAAAAAGTAAGATAAAGTTAGAAACGAGGAACAATATGGCAAAATTGACTCCAATGATGCAACAATATTTTGAAATAAAACAAAATTATCAAGATTGTATTTTATTTTATCGACTTGGTGATTTTTATGAAATGTTTTATGATGATGCAAAAACTGCATCAAAAGAATTAGAAATTACATTAACAGGAAAAGAATGTGGACAAGAAGAAAGGGCTCCAATGTGTGGTGTACCGTATCATTCTTGTGAATCATATATTAATAAATTAATTGAAAAAGGTTATAAAGTTGCAATTTGTGAACAAGTTGAAGATCCAAAAAAGTCAAAAGGAATTGTAAAACGTGATGTTATTAGAATTGTAACACCTGGGACAAATATGTCTACTCAGACACTCGATGAATCCAAAAATAATTTCTTAATGGCAATTTTCCTATTTGAACAGTCTTATGGAATGGCATTAGTGGATATATCAACTGGAGAATTTAAAGCAACACAATTTGATGATACAAGTAAACTTCTTGATGAAATTTACAAATTTTCTCCTGCTGAAATCATTTGTAATGAGGCAGTTCTTATGAGTACATTGCCACTAGATTTTATTCATGATAAATTAGGAACAGCGATTTCTTACGTAGATAGTAGCTATTTTAATGAAGAAACTTGTCACTCTATTATGAAAAAACATTTTCAAGTAGAGCATTTAGATGGACTTGGATTGCAAGATTATGAATTAGGAGCCATTGCTTCTGGTGCATTATTAAGCTATCTATATGAAACACAAAAAAGTTCTCTTAGCCATTTAATTTCCATTACACCGTATTCTGCTAGTTCTTATATGATCTTAGACAGCTCTACAAGAAGAAATCTTGAATTATGTGAGACATTGAGAGAAAAACAGAAAAAAGGCTCTTTATTATGGGTACTTGATAAGACAAAAACAGCTATGGGAGCTAGACTTCTTCGTAATTATATTGAACAACCTTTAATTTCCAAAGAGCAAATAGAAGCAAGATTAACAGCCATTGAATCTCTCAATGAGCAAGTTTTTGTGCGTGAAGAATTGAGAGAATATTTACGTCCCATTTATGATATGGAACGTTTAATGACTCGTATTACCTTTAAAACAGCAAATCCTAGAGATTTCATTTCTTTTAAGACATCGCTTCAATATTTACCTTTTATTAAAGAGTTATTAGGAAATTTTAAGAGCGGACTTTTAAAAGAAATCTATGATATGTTAGATTCCTTACAAGATATTTATGGATATATAGAGGCATCTATTATTGATGATCCACCGATCACCATTCGAGAAGGTGGCATTATTAAAGATGGATTTTTAGAAGACATCGATCAATTGAAAAAGGCAAAAACAGAAGGAAAACAATGGCTTGCGGACTTAGAAGCAAGAGAAAAAGAAAAGACAGGTATCAAAAATTTAAAGATTAAATATAACAAAGTATTTGGGTATTATTTGGAAGTAACGAATTCCTATCAAAACCTTGTACCAGATTATTTTATTCGTAGACAAACACTTGCGAATTCTGAACGTTATACAACAGAAGAACTAAATAAATTAGCAGGTACTATTTTAGGGGCAGAAGATAAGCTATATGCATTAGAATATGAAACGTTTGTTTCCATTCGTGATAAAATTGCAGAAGAAATTGAGAGAGTACAAAGAACTGCTCATGCAATTGCTCAAGTCGATGTATTCACATCACTAGCGTTAGTAGCAGAACGAAATCAATATGTTCGTCCAAAACTCAATCAAAAAGGAATTTTAGATATTAAAGAAGGTCGTCATCCCGTTGTGGAACAAATGATCGATCATGATATGTTTGTATCCAATGATACATACCTTGATCAAAAAGACCAGCGTATTTCTATTATTACTGGTCCTAATATGGCTGGAAAATCTACTTATATGCGACAAACAGCTCTTATCGTATTAATGGCACAAATTGGAAGTTTTGTTCCTGCAAAAGAAGCTAATGTTGGAATTGTCGATCGTATCTTTACTCGAGTTGGTGCATCGGATGATTTAGCTTCTGGTCAAAGTACCTTTATGGTAGAGATGAGTGAAGTTGCTAATATTTTAAGAAATGCTACAAAAAAAAGTTTGTTGATTTTAGATGAAATTGGTCGTGGAACTTCTACCTTTGATGGATTAAGTATTGCTTGGGCAGTTGTAGAATATATCAGTAATGCGAAGTTACTTGGAGCAAAGGCTCTTTTTGCAACTCATTATCATGAATTAACGGAACTAGAAGGAAAACTAGCCAGTGTCAATAATTACTGCATTGCAGTAAAAGAACAAGGCGATGACATAATTTTCCTTCGTAAAATTATTAAAGGTGGCGCTGATAAAAGCTATGGAATTCAAGTTGCTCGCTTAGCAGGAATTCCAGATCTTGTCATTGAACGTGCCAAAGAGATTGTAGCAGAGTTAACTCATAATGATATTATGTCAAAAGTAAAAGATATTCAAATTTCTAGAAAATTAGAAGAATATCAACCAGAACCAATTCAACTTTCCTTGTTCCCAGAACAAGAACATCAAAAAGTGACAAATCCAGTAGAGGAAGAAGTATTAGAACAATTACGAAATCTAGATTTATCACATTTGACACCAATTGAAGCAATGAATCTTTTATTTACACTACAAGGGAAATTATCTCGTGAATCATAAAATTAGAAAGGAGCATTATGGCACAAATACATGTTTTAGATCAACATACTATTAATCAGATTGCAGCAGGTGAAGTTATTGAACGCCCAGCCTCTGTCGTGAAAGAACTTGTAGAAAATGCGATTGATGCTGGTTCTAATGCTATTACTGTGGAAATAAAAGAAGGTGGCTCTAGTCTCATTCGTGTAACAGATAATGGAAAGGGAATTTTACGAGATGAAGTAAAAATTGCCTTTTTACGCCATGCAACAAGTAAAATTAAATCTGCTACCGACTTACTCTATGTAAATTCCCTTGGTTTTCGTGGAGAAGCACTTTCTAGTATTGCAGCTATTGCAAAGGTAGAACTTGTGACAAAGACAGATGGAGATTTAACAGGAGTTCGTTATCAAATTCATGGTGGAAAAGAAGTAGGGTATGAAGAAATAGGCTGTCCAGAAGGAACGACTTTTTTAATTCGCGATCTCTTTTATAACGTTCCAGCACGAAAGAAGTTTCTAAAAGCTACTTCTACTGAAGCCTCTCACGTAGATACGATGATGCAACGGATTGCCTTATCCCATCCACATATTTCTTTTAAATTTATCAATAATGGACAGCTCAAATTACAAACATCTGGAAATGGCAATTTGAAAGATATTATTTATCATATTTATGGTCGAGATGCTGCAATGGCTTTAATTCCAATCGAAGCGGAAAATGAAATTTGTAAAATCGAAGGCTTTATTGGAAAACCAATCTTTTCACGAGGAAATCGTGGCTTTGAAAATTATTTTGTCAATGGGCGTTTTATTAAAAATCAAATCATTACACAGGCAATTGAAGAAGCATATCGTACTTTTACTATGGTTCATAAATATCCATTTACATCTTTAAATGTAACGATTGATAATTCGCTCATTGATGTCAATGTTCATCCTGCCAAATTAGAAGTACGTTTTAGAAATGGTGAAGAACTTTTTACTTTCTTAACCGATTCCATTCGAACAACATTACAACAACAAGAACTCATTCCATCTGTTTCTTTAGCATCAGATAAAGAGCGAAAAGAAGAACAAAAACAAGAAGTTGCTGCTCGTGTAAAAGAACGAATACCAGAACCTTTTGAAACACAACGAAAAAAAGATGAACATCAAAAAATTATACAGCAAACAGAGTTTTTAAAAGAATATGTGCAACCGATGAATCCATATTCTATGAAAAATCCAGAAGTTGGAGTTCCATTTATTGAAACAGCCAAAGAGAT
>JADIML010000302.1 GCA_017694765.1 Candidatus Scybalomonas excrementavium | reverse complement strand
GCAAAACATATTACAGCAAGTAATACAAAGATAATAAGTTTCTTCGTTCCTGCTCCTAATTTGCCTAATATCTCTTTTACTTTTTCGAATGCATTTCCCATCTCTTATTCTATTTTCAGCTTCCTTTCTTATCATAATACACGATATATACACATCACTATATAATCATAATTATAATAAAACTTTTATACTATATAAGCATTTAGATACTCATACGAATCAACTCATTATAAGACTCTAATGCCTTATTTCTCAATTGCACGAGTAAATCCACAGATAACTGTGCCTTTGCTGCTGCAATCGGAACATTATGAACATCGTCTGTCTGTCCAGTTGCAAGTAAATATTCTTGATATTCATATTCCTTAGAAGTATCCTTTACATCTTGAATCGCATTTTCAAAAATAGATTGGAATGCTGTCGCTCCTTGTTCTCCCATTGTATTACGATTGCCAGTTACATTGGATACTTGATTAAACCCATTCCATCTTTGAATCGGTGTAATAAAATTCGATGCCATTATCTTCTTCCTTTCTTAATCTTATACTCTTATACTTCACCCTCTTAGTTTCCTCGAATTACGGTACGTAAACGATTATAATCACTATTAAATGCCTGTATTAAATACTGATACTGTAATGCTGTTTTTACTAATTCCACATTTTCTACATCTGCATCGACACTATTACCATCCACCTTCTTAGAAGCTGTCGTTGTAATAACATTCCCTTTTGTACTTTCAATAGCTCTCTTTACAGCTTTACTATCTTGGTTTTGAAAGGCATGATTTAAGCGACTCTTAAACTCCTCCTCAAAAGAAAGATTCTGTGCTTTATAATTTGGTGTATCCACATTCGCAATATTATTTGCAGTCAACTGCTGCTGTTGCCAAACTAGATCAAGTGCTTTGCTTGTCATCAAAAACTCATTACCAAAAATTGAACTCACACTGTTGCCTCCTTTTATACCTTCTATTGTATTTAATACTTCTATGGAACATTCATAGAACTTTAGACACAAAAAACCGGAAGAACTGTTTCATCAGTTCTTCCGGTATTCTATTTTGAATTCTTAACTTTTTCTAAATGTCATTTGAAAACCCGTTAAAATCTGACTTTCTTTTAGTATAGAGAAATTCAGATTTTTTGTCAACTTGATCTTGCATTTTTCTATAGGAAACGACGTTTTTTCTCTTTTTTTAACAGATTTTTCACGCATTTTTTTCTACGGATCGTTTTCTTTCATGCCTAACGATTTTCTTTCATTTTATAATTCTTCATCATCTAAGGAAATCGTACTATAAAAAGAAGATTGTACTTGGTATTTCATCGATTCGACATAGAATTGAATCAATTCTTGTTGAGATAACGAACTTGTACTTTCAGTCAATGCTGTAGATAATTCCTCTGCTAAACTTGTAGACTCTGAACTCACCTCACTAGCAACTCCTACTTGTGCTGTATTTGGAATCTCAATTGACTCTCCTAAATAAGCTGTTACCTTCTTAATATAATTTTGTGTTTCTTTAAAAGGTGGAACACCACCGTACTTTTGCACATTTCCAATTCCTGCATTATAACCAGCTAATGTCAGTGTCAAATCTCCATCATATCTCTTTAACAACTGACTCAGCTCCTTGGCACCACCTAAAATATTTTGTCTCGTATCATAAATATTTTCAACCCCAAGATCTTTCGCTGTCTCTGGCATTAACTGCATGACACCAACGGCACCAGCACTGGAAACAACATTTTGATTAAAATTAGACTCTGCTTTGGCAACTGCCTTTAATAAAGCCATTGGAACACCATATGTATCTGAAGCCTCTTGAAAATATTGTTCTAACTGATTATTACCAGTTTTAAGACTTGCTTGTTCCAAAGCTGCCTGAAATGATGAATTGTTTTTTGATTGTACGTTGCTTGTGGAATTTTGTGCTTGCAAAGAGGCAAGCTGTATCGATTGAATATTCACTCGGTTGACTCCCTTCATAAATCTTATATAATTCTAATTTTTGTTATTGGCTTTCCACTAAGATCTTTTGTTTTAAACGAACTAACTCTAAATCATCTGGAATAAGTTGCAATAATTGAGTTACAATTGGAAATGCAGCTTCATATTGATGATTTTCTATCATTTGTTTTACTTGTTGTTTAACCTGTACTCCTAATTGTTGAAACTCCTGATTTACAACTCTATGCTTTCTATCATATTCCTTTAATAAATATTCCATCAATCGTTTTATTACAACCAACATTCTTGGGTATACTTTCTTTGCCTTCTTTAAACACTCAATTTGATCATAGCCTTCTAGGTTTGATTCCATATAATAGAGAGAAAAAGCAAATTGTGGTGGTAGCATATAGCGATATTGTTCTTGTAGCATATCTTCTTTATAAATTTCCTTATAATGGGAAGTAACTAATTCTATATATTGTTGTAGTCTATTATTTAATTCTTCACCACTCATTTGTTTATCAAGTAATTCTTGTTCTGAGAAATGAATTTGTAGAAGCTTAT
>JADIML010000301.1 GCA_017694765.1 Candidatus Scybalomonas excrementavium | reverse complement strand
ATGAAAGAATTGATATGGTTGAGTTAAGGCAGAGGATGCAAGATCTTATAGAAGAATTTGCAAAATGTGAATCCAAAGAACAGCAGTTTGAAGTTCATAAAAAGTATTATGCACTGACAAATCATGCAGATTCCATGATGACACTTGCACATATTCGTCATGATATTGATATGAAGGACGAATTTTATGATAAGGAACAAGCGTATTATGATAAAGAAAAGCCAGCTTATTCCCAATTAATAGTTGAATATACAAAGTTATTATATCATTCTAAGTTTCGTAGTTATTTAGAAGAAAAGATAGGAAAAGTTGCCTTTAAAAATATGGAGTTAGATATGAAGGCAAATGACGAGTCATTAATTCCATTAAAACAAGAAGAAAATGAATTATCTGCTCGCTATATGAAGCTAATTGCATCTGCTGAAATTCCATTTGATGGTGAAATTCAAAATTTATCATTAATGACAAAATATATGACAGCAGATGATAGAGAAGTTAGAAGAGAGGCTTATAAGGCAGTCAGTGATTATTTCTTATCAGTAACAGATGAAATTGATATGATTTATGATGAGCTTGTAAAAAATCGTACGAAACAAGCTAAATTACTCGGATATGAGAATTTCGTAGAACTTGGCTATTATCGTATGCAAAGAAACTGCTATGATAAAAACATGGTTGAAAATTTTAGAAAACAAATTAAAGAAATTTTTGTACCATTTGTAAAAACATTGACAGAAGAACGAAGAGAGCGATTAGGGCTAGAAAAGTTATCATTTATTGATGAGAACTCTTCTTTTCCAAATGGGAATCCAGCGCCAATTGGAACGCCAGAAGAAATTTTACAGGCAGGAAAAGAGATGTATGGAGAGCTTTCTGTTGAAACAAAAGAATTTTTTGACTTTATGAGTGAGAATGAACTTTTTGATGTTCTTGGAAGAAAGTCAAAACGTGCAGGTGGATATATGACATATCTTCCTGATTTTGAAGCTCCATTTATTTTTGCAAATTTCAATGGCACAAGTGGTGATGTGGATGTTATTACTCATGAGTGCGGACATGCTTTTCAAGGATTTATTACAAGAAA
Source organism: Candidatus Scybalomonas excrementavium (assembly GCA_017694765.1). Classification (GTDB taxonomy): domain Bacteria; phylum Bacillota; class Clostridia; order Lachnospirales; family Lachnospiraceae; genus Scybalomonas; species Scybalomonas excrementavium. The sequence goes on along the minus strand of JADIML010000301.1, from coordinate 14,769 downwards.
AGATGCAATTCGAGAGCATAATGATATTGGAATGGAAACAGCAGAAATTCATTCTATGGCTATGGAATATTTTACAGAGAAGTGGATGGAAAAGTTCTTTGGAGATCGTGCAGATGATTATAGAAAAATGCATTTAGAAGATGGCTGTGCCTTTGTACCATATGGTTGTATGGTTGATGAGTTCCAGCATATTGTATATGAAAATCCAGAGATGACTCCTCATGAGAGAAAACAGGTTTGGAAAAGGTTAGAACAAGAATATAAACCACACCTTGATTATGAGGGAGATCCATTCTTTGGAGCAGGTGGTTTTTGGCAGAAACAACATCACATTTTTGATATGCCATTTTATTATATTGATTATTGTCTTGCTACAATCTGCGCATTGCAGTTTAAAATAAAAATGGATGAAAACTACGAACAGGCTTTTCATGATTATATAAAATTTTGTAAGTTATCCGCAAAAGATTTCTATACAAATATGATCAAAGAAGTTGGTTTAAAAAGTCCGTTTGAAGATGGAACAATCGAATGGATTGTAGAAGAAATGAAGAAAATGATGAAACAGTAGTAGGAGGAAATGACATGAAAAAACGTATGACAGCCGTTTTACTTGCTGCAATGTTAGCTATTTCAACAGCAGCTTGTGGAGGAAATGGCTCAGGCAGTGAGGGTGGAGATACTTTAGTTATTGGTACAAGCAAATTTAACGGTGTGTTTAGTCCATTCTTTTATAACTCAGCTTATGATAGAGAAGCGTTTAGAGGAGTTTTTGAAACTGTACTTGAACCAAATGAAAACAATGAGTTAATTGATAATGCAGGTCATATTGATGAAGGAGTTGTAAAAGGAAAAGGTGACAAACAAACTACAACTTATACAATTTCTTTAAATGAAGGTATGAAATTCTCTGATGGAGAGCCAGTTACAATCGATGACTTGATTTTCACATATAAAGTATATGCGGATCCAAACTATGATGGAATCGCTACATTCCGTACAGCAGTTGATATTCAAGGTATGAATGAATACTACTATGATGTACCTGATTATGAGTCAAAAGTAAAAGAAATTGCGAAAGAAGCAGAAGAAAAAGCAGCAGATAAAGATGCTTTTATCCAATATTTAATTGATTCTAAATGTGATGATTGGTTTACATCTGTTGATCAAGATCCAGATGGAGAAAGTGGAGACTTAACTTCTTGGTCTGATTACTTAAAACAGTATGGAATCACTCTTTCTGAAGCAGATGCAAAAGATGAAGCAAAAGTGTTAAAAGCACTTGCTGAATGTGAATATGAAAACTTTAAAGATAGTTATGATGCTGTATCTTATTATACAACACAGTTAAATAAACAATACATTCAAGGAAATCTTGAAGATGGTATTGATGTACCAGAAATTGCTGGTATTCAAAAAGTAGATGATTTAACATGTAAGGTTACAATTAATGGTATTGATATTAATGCAACTCGTCAGTTAGGTGATGTTGAAATCATGCCAGAACATTACTATGGAAAAGGATTTACAAAAGGAAACCTTGAATCTGTAAAATCAAAAAATGGAACACCTATGGGATCTGGTCCATTTAAATTTGTTTCTAATGAAAATAATGTAGTAACATTAGAAAGAAATGACAATTACCGTTTAGGAACTCCAAAATTAAAATACATTAAATATCAGGTAATTAATGATGAACAGAAATTACAGGCTGTGATGAATGGGGAAGTAGATATTACAGACCCAAATGCATCAAAAGAAGTATTAGAAGAATTAAAAGAAAATGAAATAAAATATGATTTAGTTGATAATCCTGGGTATGGATATATTGCTATTAGCGCAAAAAGAGTTCCAGATAAAAATGTCCGTGAAGGTTTAATGCACTTAATGATGCGTGAACAGGCGATTAAAACATACTATGGTGAAGTTGCTCACGTTATTGAACGTCCAATGACACCAACACTTGCAGAATATCCAGACGATGCAACAGAATACTGGGGATATGATGTAGATAAAGCATTAGAATGTTTTAAAGCAGCTGGATATGAACAAGTAAATGGAAAACTTGTAAAAGATGGAAAACAGTTAAAAATAACAGTGGCAATTGGTGAGGCTTCTAGCCATCCATCTACACCGATTTTAACACAGATGAAATCTGACCTTGCAAAATTAGGTGGAGAGCTTGTAATCGAAGACGTAGATAATGCAGTGTTATTCGATAGAATCGATAATGATGACCTTGACATGTGGGTAGCTGCATGGGGAAATTCAACAAACTGTGATTTAACACAGATGTTTGGTAGTGAATATACAAAAAAAGGTGGTTCTAACAGAACTTGGGTTCAAGATCCTGAACTTGATAAAATGTTAGCACAGACTATGAAAATCTTAGACCTTGAAGAAAGAAAAGCACATGTTGCAAAAGAACTTGATTTTATTATGAGTTGGGCAACTTATATGCCTGTATATCAGAGAAGTAATTTACTTGTATATTCTAGTAATGTAAATACAGATACAATCCCAACAAATACATCAACTTACTATGATTATAGAAATGAACTTGAAAAAATCGAGTTAAACTAAGAATAGAATCAGAAAGCTTACAAAAATAAGGCTGTCAGTAATTGACAGCCTTGTATATAAGCCAAATAAAAAAGGAGGTATCATACGTGAAACAATATATTATTCGACGTATATTGACAAGTATCCTAGTACTTTTTGGTGTATCATTTCTGATCTACGGTATGTTACGATTAATGCCTAGTGACTTTATTAGCCAGATGACAAGCGGTAACCCAGATATTACAGCTGAACAAAAAGAAGCATTAAAAGAGAAGTATGGTATGAACACAAATATTGTACAAGGGTATGTAAACTGGATTTCTGGTGCTGTTACAGGTGACTTTGGAGAGTCTTTCCAATACCAAAGACCAGTAACACAAGTTATCGGAGAAAAGATGTGGATTTCTTTTTCACTGGCAGCGATTGCCCTTATTATTGAATTGGCAATTGCGATTCCATTAGGTGTGATTGCTGCAACCAAACAATATTCTAAGGTGGATTATGGAATTGTATTCTTTGCATTAGCAGGAATTTCTTTACCATCCTTTTTCTTTGCAGCAGTACTTCGTAGAGCCTTTTCAGTAGGTCTTAAAATTTTCCCAATTAGTGGTATGGTAACAGCCAGAGAAAATTATACAGGATTTATGTGGTTTGTAGACGTAGCTCATCACTTTGTATTACCAATCATTGTATTTGTAATCTTAGGAATTGGTAGTTGGTTACGTTATACAAGAACAAATATGTTAGAAGTATTGAACATGGATTATGTTCGTACTGCAAGAGCAAAAGGTTTAGATGAGCGTGTCGTAGTATTTAAACACGCATTTAGAAACACATTAATACCACTTGTAACATTTATTGGAGCACAGGTGCCAGCACTTTTCTCAGGTGCGATCATTACAGAGGGTATTTTCTCTATCCCTGGTCTTGGTCAGGCAGCATTAGATGCAGTAACGAATAAGGACTTACCATTCCTTATGGCGTACTTAATGTTCCTTGCTATTTTAACATTACTCGGAACATTGATATCAGATATTTTATATGCAGTTGTGGATCCTCGTGTCCGTTACAATTAGAAAGGGAGGAAGAACATGTCCGATTCACAGACAAAATTGAGAAACGAACAAGAAACTATCGAGTTCGAGAAGAACCAGGTCATTCTGACTCCTGGACAGTTAATTATGAAACGGTTTTTCCGTAACAAGCTAGCAATTTTAGGGCTTGGAATTATTCTTGCAGTCATTGTTTTTTGTTATTTAGGACCATTATTTTCTCCATATGGAGAGTACGAAATCTTTTATTATAATGAAGCAACAAATACAGAAATTCGTATGGATGATAAGAAAGCGTTGGAAGATCCAAATGTAGGGCTTTATGTAAAAGCTCCAATATCAAAGAGCCACTGGCTTGGTACGGATGCCGATGGACGTGACGTTTTAACTCGTCTTATGTACGGTGGAAGAATTTCTCTTCAATTTAGTTTAGCCGTAACCATTATTGAAATGATTATTGGTATTACAATGGGAGGAATTGCTGGTTACTATGGTGGAAAAGTTGACATGGTAATTATGCGTCTTGTAGAAATTTTCTATTGTATTCCATTTATGCCACTTATGTTGATTACATCATCATTTATGGCAGCATTTGGTATTTTACCACAACATAAAATTTATTTCCTCATGTTAATCATGGGTGTTTTCAACTGGGCAAGTGTAGCTCGTATGGTTCGAGGACAGATGCTTACAATTCGTGAAATGGATTATATGGCAGCAGCAGAAGCTGCAGGAATTAGTGTAAGAAAGAAAATTTTTAAGCACTTAGTTCCAAATAGTATTCCAATTATTATCGTAATGGCTACAATGGATTTAGGTTCTTTCATTATTACAGAATCTACATTGAGCTATCTAGGTGTAGGTATTTCCACACCATATGCATCCTTAGGTAGCATGGTAAATGCTGTAAATAAGGATATTATTATGAGAAATTACTTAAATATCTGGGTACCACCTGGAGTTGTATTGCTTCTTATCGTTATGGCGTTTAACTTTATCGGTGATGGTCTCCGTGACGCATTTGATCCAAAAATGAAAAGGTAGGTGAAGAACGGTGGCAGATAGAAGTGAAAAAGCAGCAAAAAAAGCAAAGATGAAAGCAATTAAAAAGCTTAATGCTCAGAAATACCGTGAATTTAATAAAAAGAAAAAGCGCAAAAATGTACCGGAATCTGAATATTATGCTGAAATGAGGGACGAAAACAATCTAGTTGAGTTTGATAACTTACAGACTTATTTTTATACAGATGGTGGAACTGTAAAAGCTGTAGATGGTGTTTCTTTTGATATACCAAAAGGAAAAACAATCGGTATTGTAGGAGAATCTGGTTGCGGAAAATCTGTAACAAGTATGTCCATTATGCAACTTTTACAAGGTCCACAAGGGCAAATTTCAGGAGGAGAAATTCGCTACAATCGTGAAGGACATGCTATTGATATTGCAAAAGTACCAGTTCGCGATATGACAAAGATTCGAGGAAATGAAATTGCAATGATTTTCCAAGAACCGATGACAAGTTTAAATCCAGTTTTCACAATTGGAGATCAGCTTGCCGAAATTATTGAACTTCATAACCCACAAATGAGCAAGGAAGATGTAAAGAAAAGAGTGATTGAATTACTTCGGATGGTAGGCATTGCTCGTGAAGGCATTGAAAAAAGTTATCCACATGAATTATCAGGTGGTATGAAACAGCGTATCGTTATCGCTATGGCTCTTTCTTGTAATCCAAGACTTATTATTGCAGACGAACCTACAACTGCTCTTGATGTAACAATCCAAGCACAGGTTCTTGATTTGCTTCGTAACTTAAAAGATAAAATCAATGCTTCTATTATGTTAATTACACATGATTTAGGTGTTGTAGCTGAAATGGCAGATTTAATTGTTGTTATGTATGCAGGGCGTGTTATTGAAAGAGGAACAGCTTCTGATATTTTCCATGATCCAAGACATCCATATACAATTGGTTTATTAAAATCAAGACCCGTTTTAAATGAAGAAACTGGAAGATTATATTCCATTCCTGGAAACGTACCAAACCCAATTAATATGCCAAATCATTGTTATTTTAAAAACCGTTGTGAGATGTGTAAGGAAGAATGTAACGCTCCTTATCCAGCTTTAAAACGTGTATCTGAAACACATTATGTAGCATGTCATCTCTATGAGGACATGAAAAATCAATAGAAAGGGCGGTGTCAATGATGTCAGATGGAATCAAAGTAACAGTTGATAAAAATAATGACTATATTTTGGAAGTAAAAAATCTGGTAAAACACTACCCAATCAAAGCGGGTGTTATGCAACGAACAGTTGGTCATGTAAAATCCGTAGATGGTGTTTCTTTCAAAATTAAAAGAGGACAGACATTTGGTCTTGTAGGGGAATCTGGTTGTGGAAAAACAACAATAGGACGTAGTTTATTGCGTTTAACAGAGCCAACAAGTGGACAGGCAATCTTAAATGGTAAAGATATTTTTGCCATGAATAAGAAGGAACTTCGTGGAATTCGTCCACAAGTTCAGATGATTTTCCAAGATCCATATGCGTCTTTAGATCCTCGTATGCCAATTGGAGAAATTATTGGTGAAGCTGTAAAGGAACATAATATCGTTTCAAAAACTCAGTATCGAGATTATATTTTACAAGTAATGCAAGACTGTGGTTTACGCGATTACTATATCGACCGTTATCCACATGAGTTTTCTGGTGGACAAAGACAGCGTATTTGTATTGCGAGAGCATTGGCATTAAATCCAAGTTTAATTATTGCAGATGAGCCAGTATCTGCTCTTGACGTATCCATTCAGGCTCAAGTTATTAATTTAATGAAAGATCTTCAGGAGAAAAGACAATTATCCTATTTATTTATTTCTCATGACCTTTCAGTTGTAGAATATATTTCCGATGTTGTAGGTGTTATGTACTTAGGAAACCTAGTGGAAATGGCACCAAAGGAAGAACTTTTCCGTTCACCAAAACATCCATATACAAAGGCATTATTAAGTGCAGTTCCAATTCCAGATCCAGATCGTAAGATGAACCGTACAATTTTACAAGGAGATATTCCTTCACCAGTGAATCCTCCAGCAGGATGTAAATTCCATACACGTTGTCCAAACTGTATGGAAATTTGTAAGAAGGAAGTTCCTGTATTTAAAGATTATGGAAATGATCATAAAGTGGCATGTCATTTAGTCGATCAAGAAGAAAAAGGAACAGTTGTAACGGAAGATTAGAAAAATTATAAAAAGCTGTTAAGTTATAAATAAGGTTATATTTATAGCTTAACAGCTTTTTTCTTTGTAAAAGTGTTTCCGTAGATTCTAATTTTATGATATACTAAGCTTGCACTTTGTTTTAAAAACGAGGTTAAGTAGTTTTGTGAAAAACATATCTTAGATAATATAAGGAGAATCCAAGATGGATAAGATACCGTATAAAAATAGAGAATAAGTAGTAGAAAGAAAGGAGGAAATAGAAATGGATCATTATCAAGAGGTCAATCATATATTAGTTAATTTATTTCATGATATTATTGAAGTAGAAGACAAGGCACTCATTACAGAGGAATTTAAAGATATTTCTATGAATGATATGCATATTATTGAGGCTATTGGTATGGATGTGCCCAAAAATATGTCTACAATTGCTAAAGATGTAGGTGTAACCGTTGGAACATTGACAATCGCGATTAATAATCTTGTAAAAAAGGGATACGTAGTAAGACAACGAGGAGAACAAGATAGAAGAGTTGTATTTCTCTCTCTTTCTGAGAAAGGGAAAGCTGCTTATGAACATCATAAGCAATTTCACCATGAGATGACAGAAGCAATTTTAAAGTGTCTGAATGAAGAGGAGATAATCACTTTAATGAAAGCACTAAATAATATACGGGATTATTTTAAAATAAAATAAAAAGAAAGGGACTGATATGAATAAAAGGCAGTCCCTTTCTTTTTTAATGAGAAATAGAATTTAACATTTCTTTTTCTAATGGTTGGAAATATTCAACTAGGAAAGAATGATACATTTCTTTATATTCTGTTGTAATTGTCTTATGAATATTGTGGATATCAAAAGTTGGTTCCATAGTTGCTTTTTGTAAAATATGAAATGCAATGTTGGAACAATGATCGGAGATACGTTCTAAACTTGTAAGTAATTCAATATAAGAAATACCACTTTGAACTTCACATTTACCATCTTGTAGACGCATTACATGTTCATTTTTTAAAGTTTCTTTCATTAAGTCAATGACTTCTTCTAATGGTTCTACTTGAGAAGCTAATGTACTTTCATCGTCAACGAAAGCATCTAAAGTTAATTGAATCACTTTTTGAACAGCTTGTTCCATATGACGAAGTTGAGCCTTAGCATGTTTTGAGAATGTAATATGCTGTTCACGGTTATATTGAATCACTTCTATAATATTTATACAGTGATCACCCATTCGTTCAAAATCACTAATACAATGAATAATTTCCTTTGCAAGAGAACGATTTTCTTTGGAAATTCCTCTGGCAGTGACGCGTACAAGATATTCACTTAATAGTTTTTCTGATTTATCTAGAAATTTTTCATTTTCATTTACTTGCTCAAATTTCTTAGTATCGTAATGTTCCATAAGAGAGGTAACGATTTCATAGTTTTCTTTGACAGCTTCACCCATAGAAATGATAACTTTTTTACACTGTTCAAGAGCAACAGCTGGGCGATCTAAGAAAATATCATCGAGCAGTGCTAATTCTTTATCAATTTTAGATACACTGTCATTACGGATAATTCTATAAGCTAGTTTCACAAGTACAGAACAGAATGGGAATAAAATAACAGTAGTACAAATATTAAATAATGTATGGAAATTGGCAATACTTCCACGAGTCATAGCAGTTTCCCAGAAAGTGAATCCAATGAAGGATTGATATGTATAAATAACAATTAAATAGATACAAGCATTAATGATATTCATCATAAGGTCACAAGTAACGACTCGTTTTGCATTTTTATTTGTTCCAATACTAGCAAGTACAACGGTAATACATTTCCCAACATTCATGCCGATTACAATGGGAGCTGCCATAGAAAAAGTAACAGCACCAGTGGAAGAAATCGCTTGTAAAAGACCAACAGATGCAGAAGAACTTTGAAGAATAGCAGTTATAATAAGTCCTAGTAATACACCAAGAATTGGATTTTCAAAATAGAAAAATAATTGACGGAAAGATTCGGATTCCTTTAAAGGAGCTAGCGCACCTTCCATTGTAGACATTCCAAAAAATAAAATCCCAAACCCGATAAGTAGACAAGCAACGTCTTTTGTTTTTTGTTTTTTGGCAACAAGCATAATAGCTGCACCAATCCCAATGACAAGAGGTGCAAAACTGCTAGGCTGTAAAAACTGCATAAAATAATTGGAAGTACCATTTACATCACCAAGACGTAAAATTTGACCAGTTACAGTCGTACCAATATTTGCACCCATCATAACAGGAACTGTTTGACTGAGTTTCATAATTCCAGCATTTACGAATCCAACAAGCATAATCGTTGTAGCAGCAGAACTTTGAATAATACCAGTTACAATTGTTCCAAGTGCTAATCCTTTCCACTTGTTATTTGTTAATTTTTCTAGAGTTTTTTCTAAGCCATTTCCAGCGATTTTTTCTAATGAACTACCAAGTAGACTAATTCCATATAGAAATAAACCAATTCCTCCAATTAATGTGAAGATTGAAAAAATATCCATAGTCTTTCTCCTTTTGTATCTTATAAAATCATGTTGTCAAGACATACGAATTCATTGTAGCAGAATTAAAAACAAAAGGAAATATAAACAATATATAAAATTTAAGAAAAATTTCTGTAAAAATAGAGGAAATTAGAATAAGTTACTTGTTATGACTTCTTCTACAATAGGGAAAGGAGCAGGACCTAGATCCAAAATAATTTTATGAAACTGAATGGGATCAAAATCGTCTTGTAAGGTATCCATTGCTTTCTTTCTAAGAGATTCAAATTGTAAAAAACTTGCATAATATTTTAAGTAGTTAGCTGGCTCCTCAATGACAGAGTGGTAAAGAGATAGTGCTGTATCAGAATCAGTTATTCCATGTTCACTTAAAAACGAAGAGCATTGTTCTAAGTCCCAGCCTTCATAATTCACACCAATATCGATTAGAGAACAAAGTCCTAAACTTAAATCCATTTCATATTGTTGGATTTGTGCCATAGCAGATGCGTTTTTGTCGTAATCAATCTCTTCATAACAATGATATTCCACATAAGTTGCCCAGCCTTCTGAGTAGCCTTCAAAGTTTAAAAGAGAGCGAATTGGATTTGGGTTTGTGGAATAAAAGTATGTGTTTTGATATAGATGTCCCGGATACCCTTCATGGGCTAGCGTAGGATAAAGAGTATCACTGTCGTAAGAAGAGGATAAGCGATTGATATAAATGACATTGGAAAAAATATCATCAATCGGAGGTGTTAAGTAAAAAGCTGGGCTTAAATGTTCGGATAAAGATGGATCGACAGTTTTTAGTTCATAAGAAGTTGTGGGGGCTTTGGGGAAAGAGTTCTCTAATTTTTGTTGGAGTGTGGATAACATTTCATTTGGATCAGTCATTGGAATTGTCGTAGTTTCATACTCTTCTAAAATATTTGGATTTTCTTGTAAAAGAGAAAGAAGAGTCGATTGTTTTTCTTTCATTTGGGTATGAATTTGCTTTTGGATTTCTTCAGGAGATAAAGGAGAGCCTGTTACAGACTTTACAAGGTATTCATAATAATTAGAACCATTTTTTAAATGAACAAGCCCCCCATCTATCGTTGCTTTTCCTTTTAAGTTGTCTAAAGATGATACGAAAGACTCATAGGCTGGAAGAATTTCTTGGAGAACTTTATTCGTATTCTGTATACAGTATTCTTGTTGTTCTTCCTCTGTTAAAATGCCACTAGATAAGAGATGAGATAGGCGATTTTCAAAGGAACTAATGAGGCAGTTTGTATCCGTAGCAGATAAATAGTTGTTACATTGTGTTTGAATATCTTCAATGGCAAAGTCTTGCATGCCAAATCCTTTTTCTGCTTTGATTTCTTCAAATGCAACGATTTCTTTCAAATAGCGATCAAGATCGGATAAAAGAGATAGATAATCTTTAATATCTTCTTTGGATTCTAGTCGATATTCGGAAAGTAAAATAGGAAGCTGAGCTTGTAATCCGATGACAGGACTTAGAATGGTTTCATAGTATAAATATGGAGTTCCTTCTAAACTTTCTTCTAAATAGTAGGAAAGAATGTCATAGTCTTGTTGTTGTTGTGTAGATAATGTTTCTTTCGAGAAACTAGCTAATTGTTTTTGGATAGAGGTAAGCTGTTTTAACGTATTTTGAAAAGAAAGTTCACTATAAGAGCCAAAGCTACAAGGTACAGACTCAAGATCAAAATGAGAAGGTGTTTTTAATGTATAGTGAAAAGAAAGGGCATCGGATGTAACGAGTTGTTTAAAAATATCTGTTAAAAACTCATCAAATTCTTCATTGGACTCTAATAATTCAGTGGAGGGAGATGATAAAGTTTCAGAAAGTTGGTTTGGTCGACAACCCGTAAAAAGAAGGATACATAAAATGAGAGAGAAGATGATAGTTTGTAGTCGTTTTCTTTTATATGAGAATTTTTGCATGAAAACCTCCATGTAAGAGAATAATAATAAAATTTATAGTAGTATATTTGAAAAAATAAAATATATGAACAAGAAATTACCATTTTAGTAGAAAAAAAGAAAGTAGGGTACTATACGCAACTTTGATTTTTTGTTACAATGAAACGAATACAAGGTTCTAAGGAGATTCGGATAGAAAGAGAGTTTGAATGGGAAATTATGAAAGAGGATAGAATGGTTCTGGATGCAGCATTGGAAGCTGGCTGTATTTTACTAAAAAATGGTGCAGAAATTTTTCGAGTAGAAGAGACAATTTATCGAATCTGTCGTTATTATGGTGTTTATTCGTGTAATGTGTTTACCCTGACGAATGGGATTTTTCTAACAGCAGGAGATACGAAAGAGCCATATTTTGCAAAAGTAAAGCATCTTCCATTAGGAGGGGCAAATCTTGGGCGAGTGGCAGCTGTGAATCAGCTTTCCAGAGAAATTGAACAAGGAAAATATACGATAGAAGAAGTGATACAAAAGTTAGAAGAGATTAAAAGAAGTAAAGATAAATCCAAGGTATCGAAGTTATTAGCAGCAGGCATTGGATGTAGTGCATTTTGTATTTTATTTCAAGGAACACTATTTGACTGTATCACTGCATTTTGCTCAGGTATAAGTTACTATATATTTAAATTATATATCGAGAAAGGAACGTTATCCAAAATCACAAGCAATTTATGTGGTGGTATTTTGATTACAATGGTTTGTTTGCTTTCTTATCAATTACACTTTGGAGAGCATCTATACGGTATGGTTGCTGGATCGATTATGCCACTTGTACCGGGGGTTCCTTTTACAAACTCCATTCGCGATTTTGCAGATGGAGATTATATTTCAGGGGCAGTCCGTATGTTAGATGCCATTTTAGTATTCTTTAGTATTGCAATCGGTATGGGATTTGTATTCTTATTGTATCATCATATAATGGGAGGAGCAATTTTATGATTATGCAAGTGATTGGAGCAACCATTGGAACGATGGCATTTTCTTTGCTATATGGAGTACCAAAACAATACTATCCATGTTGTGGGTTAGTTGGAGGTGCAGGATGGCTTATTTATTTACTAACAAAGCCTATTATAGGAACGGCACTAGGAGCATTTTGTTCTACGGTATTTCTTGTATTATTATCAAGAATTTTTGCAGTGAAAAAACAATGTCCTGTTACGATTTTTTTAATCGCTGGTATTTTTCCACTTGTACCGGGTGCTGGCATTTGTATGACATCTTATTATGTCGTTGTCAATGATATACGACAAGCATTTACCACTGGATTTATGGCAATGAAAATAGCAGTTTCCATTGTACTTGGAATCGTTATCGTATTTGGTATGCCACAAAAATGGTTTCAAAGGTTAGGAAACATCTCGTTAAGAAGAAAAGAGAAAGAATTCACTTAAAATAGGGAGTCTTTCTCTTTTTATTCATAATAAGCAATTATAATGTTCTTGCGCGTTCTTGAATATTTTTTTTGAAATTAATTACTTGATGATCATAGGTTTTATCCATATAAAGGGAAGTAATTAAGAAGTCAGCAGTTGCTCGATTGATTGCCATAGGAATATCATATACTTGGGCAATACGCATTAAAGCACGAACATCTGGATCATGAGGTTGTGCTGTTAAAGGATCAGAGAAGAATACGATAAAATCAATGGATCCTTCTACAATTTTAGCACCGATTTGTTGATCACCACCAAGAGGACCACTGTTATAGCCACGAATATGTAAACCAGCTTGTTCTGCTATCATATGAGAAGTTGTTCCAGTTCCACATAAATTATGATTTTTTAAAACTTCATAGTGATCTTTGCACCACTGAATGAGTTTTGGTTTTTCATTATCATGAGCGATCAATGCTATATTTTTCTTTTCTCCGATAGTAAATGTAATGTAATCTTGGTTCATTGTAAAAACCTCCTTATGCTACAAATATAGAACTTTGATAACTATAAAAGAAAGTAAATTCCTTTTGTTATAATAAATTATACTCTTTGAAGAGATCGGGTGGCAAGGAAAATTTTGATTTCTCATACATTTTATGATAAAATGATGTTCGAATGGAGGTAGAAATATGATATTTGATACTCATGCACATTATGATGATGAAGCATTTGATATAGATAGAGATGAACTATTAGATAGTTTTCCATTTAGTGGGATAGGAATGGTAGTGAATGTTGGTGCTAGTATTGCAACATCAAGAAATACGGTAGAACTAACGAAGAGATTTCCAAACGTCTATGGAGCAGTTGGTGTTCATCCAAATGAAGTAGGAACAATGACAGCCGCTGATATGGTGCAGTTACGCCAGTTTGCTATGGAAGAGAAAATAGTAGCGATTGGAGAAATTGGTCTTGATTATTATTATAGAGAACCTGATAAAGAAATCCAAAAAGTTTGGTTTATCAAACAAATGGAACTTGCAAGAGAATTAAAGTTACCAATTATTATTCATAGCCGTGATGCAGCACAAGATACTTTAGATTTGATGAAGCAAACATATGCAGAAGAAATCGGAGGAGTTGTGCATTGTTTCTCTTATTCAAAGGAAATCGCCAAAGAAATTCTTGATATGAATTTTTATATTGGAATTGGTGGTGTTTTAACGTTCAAAAATGCTAAGAAATTAAAAGAAGCAGTCATGGATATTCCTCTGGAACGCATTGTATTAGAAACGGATTGTCCATATTTATCACCAGAACCAAATCGTGGAAAGAGAAACTCTTCTTTGAATTTACCTTATGTTGCAGAGCAATTAGCACAAATCAAAGGTATTTCTTATGAAGAAGTAGTAGAGACAACCTATAACAATGCAAAAGCATTATATCGTATAAAATAAATGAGGTAATTATGGAGAAATTAAGTAATCCCAAAAAAACAATTGAAGTCATTCAAAAATTTAATTTTGGATTTCAGAAGAAATTTGGACAAAACTTTTTAATTGATGATCACGTTTTAACAAAAATTATGGATGGTGCCAATGTAACAAAAGATGATTTTGTTTTAGAGATTGGACCAGGAATTGGAACAATGACACAGTATTTAGCAGAACGAGCAAGAAAGGTACTCGCCGTTGAGATTGATACGAAGTTGTTACCAATTTTACAAGAGACATTGGCAGATTATGATAATGTAGAAGTTTTAAATCACGATATTTTAAAAGTAGATATCAACGCAATCGCCAATCAATATAATGATGGAAAACCAATTAAAGTAGTAGCAAATTTGCCATATTATATTACAACTCCAATTATTATGGGACTATTTGAAAGTGGAGTTCCAATTGACAATATTACAGTTATGGTGCAAAAAGAAGTAGCTGATCGTATGCAAGTTGGACCGGGGACAAAAGATTATGGTGCATTATCATTAGCTGTACAATATTATGCAGAACCATATATTATCGCAAATGTTCCACCAAATTGTTTTAT
>JADIML010000027.1 GCA_017694765.1 Candidatus Scybalomonas excrementavium | reverse complement strand
TATACATAATAATTTAACCAATTCGTATACACACAGTTAGAATTAGCTCTCCAAGTAAGCACTGGTGTATGATTCGGATTATCTTTTGGATAATAATGCTCTGGAATATTTGGATCTAAATTTTTAGCAAGATCTCTCCGATACTCGCCATCTAATGTCATGCGATCGTATTCAGAATGTCCTGTTACAAAAATTCGTCTTCCTCCATCTCCAATAATGATATAACTTCCAGCTTCTTCACTCTTTGCCACAACAAGTAGTCTATCGTCTTTTTCCACTGCCTCTTCATCAATTCCTGTATAGCGAGAATGTGGTGCAAAAAAGACATCATCCATTCCCCTTGCAAGAGATACTTTACGATGTAATACTTCATGACAATAAACACCACTTAGTTTCTTCTCTAACATAACTTTCTCAATTCCATAATGATAGTATAATCCTGCTTGTGCTCCCCAACAAATATGAAAGGAACTAAACACATTTGTTTTTGACCATTCCATAACATTCTTTAGTTCTTCCCAATAATTAACTTGTTCAAATGGCATTGTTTCCACTGGAGCACCTGTAAGAATCATGCCATCAAATTTTTGATTCTGAATCTCAGAAAATGTTGTGTAATGTTTATTCATATGCGATGCCGGTGTATTTTTGGAAGTATGTGTTTCCATATGACAAAATGTTATCTCGATTTGCAATGGAGTATTGGACAACATACGAAGTAACTGAAGCTCTGTCTCTTCTTTTTTCGGCATTAAATTAAAAATAACAATACGAAGTGGACGAATATCTTGGCTTAAAGCCCTTGTCTCATCCATTACAAAAATATTTTCATTTTCTAAAATTGCTTTTGCTGGTAAATCTGTTTGTATTTTAATTGGCATACTGCTACTCCTCCCATTTTTTACTTTCATTCTTTAATTAATTAGTATACTGCTATTTTTCACTTGTGCCAAGCCCGTTCTTTTGCTATACTTCATAATAAGTTTACAGTACTAACTTAAGAAAGTACTTTTTATAAAGGAGGGCTTTTTACAATGAATCATACTTATCATGTTGAAACAAAATGTGTACACTCTGGTTGGAATCCAGAGAATGGAGAGGCTAGACAAATTCCTATTTATCAATCTACAACATTTAAATATAATTCCACTGATGAAATGGGGAAATTATTTGATTTAGAGTCTAATGGCTACTTTTATACAAGACTTCAAAATCCAACAAATGATGCTGTGGCAAGTCGTATTGCCGATTTAGAAGGTGGTGTAGCCGCTATGCTCACATCATCTGGTCAGGCAGCCATTTTATTTGCGATTTTAAATATTTGTGAGGCTGGCGATCATATGATCTGTGCTTCTGAAATTTATGGTGGTACTTTAAATTTAGCTGGTGTTACTTTAAAAAAATTCGGCATTAACTGCACATTTCTTTCTGTTGATTGTACCGACGAAGAATTGTTAGCAGCATTTCGTCCTAATACAAAACTTGTCTTTGGAGAATCTGTATCAAACCCAGCTCTTGCTGTTCTTGATATCGAACGATTTGCCCATATTGCCCATGAACATGGAGTACCTCTTATCGTTGACAATACGTTTGCAACTCCAATTAATTGCCAACCATTTAAATGGGGAGCTGACATTGTTGTTCATTCTACAACAAAATATATGGATGGCCATGCTACTCAAGTTGGTGGTTGTATTGTGGACAGTGGAAATTTTGATTGGGAAGCGCATAGTGAAAAGTTTCCGGGACTAACAACCCCAGATCTTTCGTATCATGGTATTATTTATACGAAAAAATTTGGTAAATTAGCCTATATTACAAAGGCGACTTCTCAATTAATGCGTGATTTAGGTGCGACTCCATCTCCTTTTAATACTTTTTTACTCGGAATGAGTCTTGAAAGCCTCCCTCTTCGCATCGAACGCCACTGTTCCAACGCTCTTGCTATTGCAAACTTTTTACAAAATCATGATAAAGTATCCTATGTCAATTATCCGGGGCTTTCTGGAAATAAATATTATGAACGCGCGAAAAAGTATATGCCAAAAGGCACTTGTGGCGTTATTTCAGCTGAATTAAAAGGTGGAAGAGAAGCTGCTGTTCAATTTTTAGATCATTTACAACTGGCTTCTATTGCAACTCATGTGGCAGATGCAAAAACTTGTGTTTTACATCCAGCTAGCCATACACATCGCCAATTAACAGATGAACAGCTAGTCTCTGCTGGAATTTCACCAGGTCTTGTCCGTTTGTCCATTGGAATTGAACATGTAGACGACCTCATTGCAGATATGGAACAAGCACTTTCTTATGTGACATTGATTTAAGTACCAAAAGGCAAGTATTATCATCTTCAAATAATACTTGCCTTTTCTTAGCATCAAAAAACTATATACATTACCTCTTAAATAAAGGTTATTTTTTCATAAACTTATCTTCAAACTCATTTGTTGGAATGGGACGACTATAATAATATCCTTGTCCAGTATCACAACCAATAGATTTTATAAATTCTTCATTTTCTTTTGTTTCTACACCTTCTACTACAATTCTAATTGATAAATCTTTTGCCAATCGAACAATATTTTTCATAATTGTTCTTTGCTTTTTCTCATTATCAGCTGTACTAGGCATTAAAAATTGACGATCCAGTTTTAGTTCATTAATTTCTAAACTTCCTAAAACATTTAAAGAAGAATACCCTGCTCCAAAGTCATCCATAGAAATTTCAAAGCCTTTTTCTTGTAACTGTTTTATAACTTCATTTAATTCTTGTACGTTGCCAACTGCCAAGCCTTCTAAAATTTCTAACATAATAAGACGAGCTGGTATTTGGTATTTCTCCCGAATCTTGCACAGTCTCTCGATATAGTGTGCTTGATAAAATAATCGTTTTGATTGATTGACAGATATTTGAATTGGCTCATATCCTTTATCAAGCCATTCTCGTAGCTTTTTACAAGCCTGTTCTACCATATACATATCCAATTCACTACAAAAACCGTTTCTTTCAAAGGCAGGAATAAATAGATCTGGATAAATAATCGTACCATCCTCTTTTATCCACCGAACCAATGCTTCCGCCCCTTTTATTGTTTGATCATGTAAGGAAACTTTAGGTTGTAAAAACATTTGGAATTCTCCATTTTTTAGAGATTCTTCCATATCATTTTCAATAGAACCTTGCTCATAGTCCATACGGTGAACTTTATCACTATAAAATACAATTTGGTTTGTATGTCCACTCTTAGAACATTTTACAGCAAACTCTGCTTGATGAAGTAACTCTTCTTCCCATTTCTTACCTTGTTTTTGTGTTTCTTGTATGGAAACTCCCACACAAGTCGTTACTTTATAATTATTATCAATGTAATTTGAAATATTGCTAATCGTTTGTTGTATTTCCATAATACGCTGCTTCAATATTTCTTTATCCGTTTCTTTCAGCAAGATATAAAACTGATCGCTATTATTTCTACAATAGATTTCTTCTGGCTCTAATGCTTTTTCAAGTATATTTCTTACTTCACAAAGAATTTCATCGGCTTTTTTCATGCCTAAAACATCATTAATATACCGAAATCTTCGAATATTTAAAATAGCAAGGCTATACCTTTCTTCTTGTCCTAATAATTCACTCGCCCTTTGACGAAACTTATCTAAATTATAAGCCCCTGTCAATCTATCATAATAAGCCAGTTGTACTAGCTCTCGAATACTTCCTACAAATAGCCGATATCCAGCTAAAATGAAAATACCATATAGAATTAAAATTCCAGCAACTACAATACCAACTATCGTGATTAAATATTGGATAGAATCCACTTTCTCATAAGATACATCAAGTGCAAGTAAATACCACCCATTCTGACTCATTGGCTGAAAATAAAGTGGATATAATTCATGATTCACTCGAATTTGAACAGAACCTTGTTTACCAGACTGTATAAATTTTTCTACCTTTTCCTGATCCATTAAGGAAATGGCCTCATATTTATTTCTTTGAATCAATTGATCTTCAAAAGAAATAAATACATTAGCTTCATTATCTACCATATAGATATCAAAATTACTAACTCCACTTTCTTTCATACTTAAAATATTAGAATATACACTAAGACTGTTAATACCAACTAAGACTCCTTGTACCTGTTCATTCTTATAAACTGGTACAGCATATCCTATATAATGTTCTTTCGTATCTGTATCTTCATATATATCAGAAATAACTTTTTGTTCATTCAGCGCCTTTTCTACTACTGTTTGTAATGTTTTTTCTAAAGAATTCCATACAATTTTCTGGCTTCCATTGTGATGAATATCGACTAAGACTCCTTCTTTTTCTGGAGTAAAATATGCCATTTTAATAAATGTATTGGATAGATTCGCCTTTTCTAAACTTTGTAAAAACTTCTTTGAGCGAATATCACCCAGATCCTTCAAAAATGGAGCGAGTGTAGACAATATTTGAAAATCAGCTTCAAACTGTCTATCCAATGCTACATTATACTCTTTTAATTGCTTTTTTACATCGGTACTACGTACATTTACTTGAACTCTCTTTAAAACAAGTAAAATAGCACTTGTCCCACTTCCTAATATAATGGTAAGGAATAAAACTAAAATTACCATTACTTTTATTCTCTTTTTTATTACTTTCTCGTTCATACTATCCATCCATATATAATAATTATATATTATTTCATTTTACAGTTTTTAGTAAAATTAGTACTTCTTATCTTATCATTTCTGACTCTATTTTTCAATCTATATTCTTAATTTTTATTTTTGAATAAATTTTATAAATATGGATTATGCTTAAGAATATATTTTTATTACCAAAATATTCCATAAAAAACCAAAGTGCTTTCTATTTCATAGAAAATCAATCTTCCTATATGAATGCAACAAGGTATTTCTTATGAAATAAAAAGACTAGGCAAACAGATTGTATCTTTTCTTTTACCTAGTCTAAAAAGTTCTTATTTATCTTTTTCCCTATTTGATTATGCTGTAACTTGTTGACTGTTTACTTCTTTTACTGGAAATAGTTTACCAAAAATCAATCTAACAACAGGACCTGCAACGAAAATTTGCCATCCTAATGCCATTGGGAAATTCATTACCGTTGTTTGAATCCATTTTGCTACTATTTGCACATCAAATCCACCTTTAAATAATACAGTAGCAATCAAACTCATCATTGGACACATAAGGCATACTGTCATAACCGAAATTGCTAAAATAACAACAATTGGTCTATCACTTCTTGGATTTACCATACGGAATGCCATTTTTTGAGCTAGTTTTCCTACAAACAGAAACTCTATAACAAAAGCTACGATACCCATAATCCATAATTCTCCTAAAGCAATCATGAATACCTTATTAGTCAGGCTTCCCATATCAAGCGAGATGTTATACACGACCATCCCATATACCATCAGAATAACCATCATGATGGTAAAAATAATTTCTTGTGTTTTTGTTCTTGGCATTTTAATATCCTCCTTTGCTTCCTATGAAAATAGATGAAAAAAATCGCAGTAAAAGCCATTTTTTAACTTTCACTGCGATTCTATCTTTTCTCTCATCGAAATTCATAAAATCTCGTTACCATTTTCATCTAATTATCATTATTTATTTGCGATAGACATTCTAACATAAAATATTTTTTTATGCAAGTAAATTTTTATCTAAAATTGAATAAACCAACGTGCAGTCAAAATACAGTCAGAAAAAAATAAAAAATCCACAATCCCCCCAAGTAGGGGAATTGTGGATATAAGAATTCACAAAAATTATTTAAGTGTAACTTTTGCTCCTTCAGCTTCAAGTTTAGTTTTGATATCTTCAGCTTCTTCTTTAGATGCACCTTCTTTTAATACTTTAGGAGCGTTATCTACAGCATCTTTCGCTTCTTTTAATCCTAAACCTGTTACTTCACGAACAACTTTGATAACTTTAACTTTGTTTGGTCCAACTTCTGTTAATTCAACGTCGAATTCTGTTTTTTCTTCTCCAGCTTCAGCGCCAGCAGCTCCTGCTGCAACTACAACACCTGCTGCTGCAGAAACACCAAATTCTTCTTCGCAAGCTTTTACTAATTCATTTAATTCTAATACAGATAAACCTTTAATTACTTCAATAATTTCTTGAGTTGTCATCTTAAAAATCCTCCATTTGATAATTTGATTTTAATTTCATACAAAGCAAAGCCTATTATTAAGCTTCTTTAGATTCAGCAACTTGCTTGATAACACGAGCAAAGTTTGCGATAGGTGACTGAATACTTCCAAGGAATTTGGAAAGTAATTCTTCTCTTGATGGAATTGTAGCGATAACCTGAATACCAGCTTTATCGTAGTATGTTCCTTCTACAACACCTGATTTTAATTCTAATGCTGGAGCTTTTTTAGCATATTTTGCTAAAATTCTAGCTGGAGCAGTAGCATCTGTTGAAGAGATAGCGATAGCTGTAGGTCCTTCTAAATCTGGGCTTAATGCTTCGAAATCAGTTCCTTTAGCAGCTAAACGGATCATTGTGTTTTTGTATACTTTATATACAACACCTGCTTCTCTTAATTCTTTACGAAGAGCAGTATCTTCTTCTACTGTGATTCCACGGTAGTCAACTAATACAGCAGATTGAGCATCAGCAAGTAATCCTTTGATCTCTTCTACGATAGGTTGTTTTAATTCTACTTTAGCCACGATTGGTGCACCTCCTATATTATTTGCGCGAAAGCAACGAGTCAAAAAGCATGTTCCCATGCCTTTATGACGACTGCCCGCGAACGTGAGCAACTCGCAAAGCATGTTTCTCATCGTTTGTACACCGCCGATCATAAAAAAGCTCTATGTCCAAAGACATAGAGCATCTATCATTCCTATTCTTGTAAGAAAGTGATATTCCCTCGGTAGGCGTTTTGATCCTTATGCTTTCCAGCACCTACTGTCTTCGGCAGTATTCATACTAGAACACTTTATCATGCGTGTCTTTAAATGTCAAGTGGTTTTCTTGCAAATTTTTTACAAAAAATTTTAAATTCCATTCCTTCTATACTATTTTTACAACTTTCTTTTGTTGCAGAATTATGATACGATTACTATAACATTAAAACACAAAAAAATCTTCCTCTTGTCTCTGAAACAAATAGCCATTATAACATAAACATTTAATTTTCTACTTTCACAAAACATACTGGCTCTTATTGGTGAAATAAGAGATCAACTGCAATAAGTCACTTCATAGATTAAGATAACATTCACTAAAGCTTACGCCAAATCCCCCTATACATATCTTATACCTAAAATATGACTTAAAACGATTAATATTTAATTATGGAGGATAATCATAATGAATTCTATTGATACAATACTAAAAAATCAAAAAAAATTTTATAATTCAGGAGCTACAAAAGATCTAGCATTTAGAAAAAAAAGTTTAATAAAATTAAGAGATTCTATGAAAGAACATGAGAAAGAAATCTTACTGGCACTACACAAAGATTTATGTAAATCAGAGTTTGAAGCATATGTAACAGAGATTGGAATTGTTTTAGAAGAAATTAATTTTATGCTTAAAAATATGGGAAAGTTACTGAAAAAGAAAACAGTTCGTACTCCGCTCACTCAATTTCCTTCCAAAAGTACGATCTATCATGAACCTTATGGAAATGTATTAATTATGTCTCCTTGGAACTACCCATTCCAATTAGCATTGGCTCCATTAGTTGGAGCAATTGCATGTGGAAATTGTGCAATTATAAAACCTTCTAATTATTCACCAGAAACTTCTGCTATTATTCGTAAAATTATTTCAAAAACATTTCATCAAAACTATGTAGCAGTCATAGAAGGAGGTAGAGAGGTCAATCAGACTTTACTCGATCATAAATTTGATTTAATCTTTTTTACTGGAAGTGCTGAAGTCGGTAAAATTGTAATGGAAAAAGCGGCAAAACATTTAACGCCTGTCGTTCTGGAACTTGGTGGCAAAAGCCCATGTATTGTCGATGAAACAGCTAATATTAAACTAGCAGGAAAGAGAATTGCATGGGGAAAATGTTTGAACTCTGGTCAAACCTGTGTGGCACCGGACTATTTATTGGTCCATAAAAGTGTTAAAAATCAATTAATAGAAGAGATTATTAAAAATGTGGAAATCTTTTATGGAAAGCTACCTGAAACTCATCCTGATTTCCCTAAAATTATTAATCAGAAACATTTTGAACGATTAAAAAACCTGATACAATCCGGTCATGTTATATATGGTGGTCGCTATCACGAAGAAACAAATAAAATCGCCCTAACACTCATGGATCGTGTGACATGGGATGATCCAGTCATGCAAGAAGAATTATTTGGTCCCATTCTTCCTATTATCGAATATGAAAACGTAGAGGAATTTCTTCCTATCTTAAATTCCAGACCAAAACCACTTGCTCTTTACCTATTTACAAAATCCAAGAAACTAGAGAAGAAAGTTACTCGTGATGTTTCCTATGGTGGAGGATGTATCAATGACACTATCATACATTTAGCAACTTCCTATATGGGATTTGGTGGAGTTGGAGAAAGTGGTATGGGAAATTATCATGGTGCAGCTAGTATCGAAACTTTCTCTCACTGTAAAAGCATCATGAAGAAAAGCACTTTGATCGACATTCCTCTACGCTATCCTCCTTATTTGAATCATCTTAAATTAGCCAAAAAACTTATGAAATAAACCTTTGCTTATCTGTTACAAAAGGCAGTTCATTACTCTTTATAACGAACTGCCTTTCCTTTATTTATCATCTTATTTTATATTCTTGTTACTTTTACATCTTTTCTTGGTACTGTTCGTTTATATTTTACCTTTGGATATCCAATTAACATACAGGCCGCAACCTCTTCTCCTTCTTCTACTTTTAGTAATTCTCCTATTTTTGGATTGACGGATAACGCTTTTTCTAAAAATCCACTAAAATAAGTTCCAAGACCTAAAGCATTTACCATAAGCTCCATTTTTGATGCTGCTAAGGCTCCATTTATTGTTCTATTGGCTTTTACAATGAGCAATACAGGCGCTTTAAAAAACAATTTATCCTTGCCATCTGGATTTTCTATAAAATCTTGATACATCTGCTTCCACATATATGCATATGTAATGAATTGCTTTGGCGTATTTTCATCGGCTAGCATTTTATCAGCCATCGCATTTAATGTTTCTAATACCATTTTTCGAACTTCTTGAAGTTTATCTTTTACAATCACATAAGAAACATCTTGCATATTGCTTGCTGTTTGTGTGTATTTACCTGCTTCTATTATTTTTTGTATTTTTTCTTCTTCTATATCGTCTTCTTTAAATAATCGAACACTTCTTCTAAATTTCATAAAATTCATCAGAGTCTCTGGATCGATATCAAATTTTTCTTTTTCATATTCTATGACTTCATCCATTGCATATTCTTTTTCATCATCACAAGATATTGCTTTCACTGGACAAATTGCAATACAATGACCACACTTAATACATGTCTTATTTCTTATATATGACTTTCCATCAACCATTTCTATATCGCTTACAATGCAATCTTGCTTACATAAAGTACAACCGATGCATTTATCTGTATTTACTATCATTTTCATTCTCCTTTATATCTTTTTATGTTTAGTTACATGGTTTAACACAATTTTTGCTATAAGTCAAGTTATAGTAAGACCCCCATATAGTATTGGCATTTCTATCGAGGCTATGATAGGCTTCTATTGTTTGATTCATTATTCATCGCTCCTTATCTTTTGATAGTTTTATCTATTTCGAGTTTCTTATAATGAAAGCGCTACTTTCCTAAATGAATGTAACCGTGTATTTTCTATAAAATAAAAAAGAGTTACTGCACGCAATTCCAAGTACAATAACCCTTTTTTCTTTACGTAGAATGAAACCAGTTATACTCACCATTCCACTGTCTATATAGAATCAAATTTTTCAATT
>JADIML010000300.1 GCA_017694765.1 Candidatus Scybalomonas excrementavium | reverse complement strand
GAATAGAAGATACTCTCAGAGTAAAAAAGGCAAAAAGAAGCTGCCACATCTATGATTCTTTTATCATTCATGTGACAGCTCCTTTTTTGGATGCTTCTTATTATTTTTCTTCTACACTTGCTCCATTTGCTTTTTCAATTTGAGCAATTGCTTGTTTTTGCATAGGAATTCTACAATTTTTATTGTTACCAAATTCTACAATAACGGTATCATCCATAACATCTAAAATTGTTCCATAAAAACCACTTGTTGTAACAACGCTATCTCCTGGTTCCATGCTTGCCCATAATGTTTCCATTTGCTTTTGTTGTTTTTTCTGTGGGCGAATTGACATAAAATAGATTAATCCACCGAAAACAACAACATAGGCTACGATTATCATGATTTCCATTTTTTATCTCCTTTTCTTCTGCGAATCGCAACTTTTTTGTTACTTTTTGTAACATATATTATATATGGTTTCCCATTATATATCTTTTACACTTCTTATAGGGATTACTTTCCTTTTAAGCCTTCTAATTTTACTTTTTTATACTCTTGATATCTTCCTTCTTCAATGGCTTCTCGAATTTCTTCCATCATTGTGTTATAGAAATAAAGGTTATGGAGTACACAAAGTCTCATTCCAAGCATTTCTTTTGCTTTTAATAAATGTCTAATATAAGCTCTACTATATGTTTTACAAGCAGGACATTGACAACCTTCTTCAATTGGTCTTGCATCTAACTCATACTTTTTATTAAATAAATTAATTTTTCCTTGGTTTGTATACACATGTCCATGACGCCCATTTCTCGTTGGATACACACAGTCGAAGAAATCAACACCTCGATCCACTGCTTCTAAAATATTAGCTGGTGTTCCAACCCCCATTAAATAAGTTGGTTTATTTTCTGGAAGGTGTGGTACAACTTCATCTAAAATACGGTACATTTCATCATGGGTTTCCCCAACAGCAAGGCCACCAATTGCATATCCGTCTAAATCCATCTTTGCAATCTCTTTTGCATGTTCAATACGAATATCTTCATATGTTCCACCCTGGTTAATTGCAAATAACATCTGATTCTTATTGACTGTATCTGGTAAGGAATTTAAACGATCCATTTCTTTTTTACAACGTTCTAACCATCTCGTTGTACGCGCAACAGAATCCTTTACATATTCTCTCGTCGCTGGATATGGAATACATTCATCAAAAGCCATGGCAATGGTAGAACCTAAATTGGATTGAATTTGCATACTTTCTTCTGGTCCCATAAAAATTTTACGTCCATCAATATGGGATTGGAAAGAAACTCCTTCTTCTTTAATTTTACGAAGTCCTGATAAGGAGAAAACTTGAAATCCACCAGAATCCGTAAGAATTGGTTTGTCCCATGCCATAAATTTATGAAGTCCACCAAATTCTTTAATGAGTTTATCTCCTGTGCGAACATGAAGGTGGTACGTATTTGAAAGCTCTACTTGTGTTTTAATCTGTCTTAAATCATCTGTACTAACTGCTCCCTTAATAGCAGCTACTGTCCCTACATTCATAAAAACCGGTGTTTCAATAGTTCCATGAACTGTTTTTAAACGACCACGTTTTGCTCGTCCATCTTTTTTTAATAATTCGTACATTTTTCTCACCATTTCTTAAATTTTTCTCTAACTTAATTATTGTATCAAAAATTTGGTAGAGAGGCAAGAGGCGATACTTTTCTTTTCACACAAAACACATCAAAGTTTTTTCTTCGCCGATAAAAATGACATCTTTACCAAGTCCTTATAAAGATCATAGCATGATTCCTTTCTAAAAATAATCAACTTTGAATAGAATCTTTCTTTACATAAAAATCTTTGATTCTATCAAGTCTTGCTGTCATATTACATAATAATAAATCAAAAAGAACACAAGCTGCCATTGTTTCTACTACAACTACGGCTCTTGGAACAATCAAAGGATCATGACGTCCTTTTACGATAATCTCTGTTTCCTCTCCTTGTCGATTGATTGTATGTTGTTTTCTTGCAATAGAAGGAGTTGGCTTAAACCCAGCACGAAAAATAAGTGTTGAACCATCACTCATTCCTCCTAGCACCCCTCCTGAATGGTTGGTTGCTTTTCCAATGGTTCCATCTTCTCTTCGTACAAAAGCATCATTATTCATAGAGCCAGAAGAATAGGTTGCGAAAAATCCATCTCCTATTTCAAATCCTTTTACTGCCCCAATGGAACAAATTGCTTTTGCTAAATTAGCACTTAATTTATCAAAGACTGGCTCTCCAAGCCCAACTGGCAATCCTTCTATTTGGCACTCTATAATACCTCCGGCAGAATCTCCATTTGTTATAAGCTGTTCCACATACTCTTTTGCTTCTTCAAAGGCTTTCTCATCTGGCATAAATAAAGCATTTTTATCTCGCTTCTCTTTTGAAAAATTTTCCTTTGTAATACCAATTCCTCCAATGGATTTCGTATAAGCAAACACTGTAATCCCCATCTCTTCTAATAATTTACAAGCAATTGCTCCTGCTGCAACTCTTGCAATAGTTTCTCTTCCAGAAGAACGTCCTCCTCCTCGATAATCTCGCAATCCATATTTCTTATCGAAGGTATAATCCGCATGTCCCGGTCGGTATATATCCATAAGATTGCTATAATCTTTCGATCGTTGATCGTTATTGTATACAATTAAAGAAATTGGTGTCCCTGTTGTTCTTCCTTCAAACACACCTGATAAAATTTCTACAACATCGGCTTCTTGTCTCTTTGTCGTATAGTTTGATTGTCCAGGCTTTCTTCTATTCAAATATTTTTGAATATCCTCTTCGTTTAAAGAAAGTCCTGCTGGACATCCATCTACTACAACACCAACTCCCCTTCCATGACTTTCTCCCCATGTTGTAATACGAAATAATGTTCCAAATGATGAACCAGCCATTTTTATTCTCCTTATCTTTTTACTAACTTTGTCATTAGACAGTATATATTAGCTCTTCTTGTATCGCAAGTACATCTATAAAAACCTCATCACAACACAATAAAAATACTTTCTTTTTTCTGTGATTCATCAATGAAACTCCTAATAACCAAAAAATCACATTTTTCTAGATCATAATTGAGCCAATTATCAACGGTATCAAAAAAAGTATGATATTCTGGTCTATCTAAAAGACATATTTTATATCTTTCCATTCAGAAAGTCTAATCTTTTATAAACCATAGTACCATAGTAATGAAAATTTGGAAAAAATCTGCCAAAATAGCTATTTATATGTTATTATATATTTTAAGAAATAACCTTTTACACAATTCAAACA
>JADIML010000299.1 GCA_017694765.1 Candidatus Scybalomonas excrementavium | reverse complement strand
GAATAGAATATCATTAGTCAACTAATTAATTTACCTTGGTAAAAATACAGGTTTCCATTAAAAAAGATAAGTAAAAAGAAAGTGAGGAGAAGCAAATGGATTATTGTCACAGTGATAGTGTTCAAGGCTATTTAAAAGAGTTAGTACACCTTTATTTTGTAAAAATATATAATCAAATGGAATCCTATGGTTTACATCCGGGGCAAGTGGCTGTTATGAAAGCTTTAGATAGAAAGGAAGGGATGAGCCAAAGAGAATTGGCTGACATTCTTCATATTAAGCCACCAACCGTTGCTGTTAGCATTAAAAGGATGGAAAAAAATGGTTTTATTGAAAGGAAACCAGATGAAAAAGATCAAAGAATTACAAGAATTTATCTCACTCAATATGGAAAAAAGATAAATCAAGAAATTGTGGAGCTTTTGCAAAAAAATGAAGAAGAGTTATTTCAAGGATTTGAGGAAGGGGAAAAGTATTTGTTTAAACGTTTTTTTAAACAGATGATAGAGAACCTTCGTATGAGTATGCCAAAGGATGCAAAAGAGCCAGATGTGCATTTTCATGGCATGTATGAAAAAGAAAAGAAATAAAAAGAAAAGAAATAATAAAGAAAGATAGAGGTGAATATTGATGCTAAAGTTAGCAAAGTACTTAAAAAAGTCAATAGGATTTATTGTCATTATTATTGCATTGTTATTCTTACAGGCTTATTGTGATTTATCATTACCAAGTTACACATCAAATATTATCAATGTTGGAATTCAACAAAATGGAATTGAAGACGGTGTTCCAGAGCAAATTCGTGATGAATCATTACAAAAGCTATTTCTTTTTATGAGTAAAGAAGAGCAAGAAGTGATTACAAAAGATTATAAACAATCAAAGGATCAAGTATGGAAATTAAACGATATTTCTAAGGAAGAAAGAGAAAAAGTTGAAGAAATATTTGCAAAACCTATGATGATGGTAGAATTTTTAAGTATGGATTCTGAGGAAACAGCAAATATGAAGCAACAAATGCATTTACCAGAAGATGCAGATATTTTATCAGGGATTTTACAGTTGTCAAAAGAACAAAGTGAGCCAATGCTTTTAGAAATGACAAAGCAGTTGGAACAACAAGTGAATGAAATGCCAGATTTAATGATAGAGCAAACTGCTCGCTCTTATATCAAAGCTGAATATGAAGCACAAGGCATAGATCTTGATAAAATGCAGACGGATTATATGAAAAAAGCTGGAGTCCAAATGGTTGCTATGGCATTTGTGATTATGGTAGCATCTGTTGGCGTGACCTTTCTTTCTTGTCGTGTAGCAGCTGGGTTTGCAAGAGATGTCAGAGAAAGTGTTTATAAGAAGGTTGTCTCTTTTTCAAACACAGAATTTAATAAATTTTCTACTGCTTCTTTAATTACAAGAACGACAAACGATGTGCAACAAGTTCAGCAAGTTATGACATTATTTTTCCGAATTGTCTTATATGCTCCAATTCTTGGAATTGGTGGAGTTATGAAAGTATTACATACGAATACTTCGATGGCATGGATTATTGCAGTTGCAGTTGGTTCTATTTTAGCTGTTGTGCTTACATTATTTGCTGTGGCTATGCCTAAATTTAAAAAGTTACAAACATTGATTGATAAAATGAACTTAGTAACAAGAGAGATTTTAACAGGGCTTTCTGTTATTCGTGCTTTTAGTACAGAAAAACATGAAGAAGAACGTTTTGAACAGGCAAATCAAAATCTTACAAAGACTAACTTATTTGTTAATCGTTGTATGACATTTATGATGCCAACGATGATGTTAATTATGAACTTAATTACATTACTTATCGTATATGTGGGAACTTATAATATCGATGATGGACTTATGCAAGTTGGGGATATGATGGCATTTATTCAATATACTATGCAGATTATTATGGCATTTTTAATGTTGACAATGATGTCTATTATGCTTCCAAGAGCCAGTGTATCAGGAAGTCGTATCAGAGAAGTATTAGAAACTCCTCTTACGATTCATGATCCAGAGCAAAGTAGTATGACAAAGGATACAGTAGAAAGTAGTGTAGAATTTAAGAATGTATCCTTTGCTTATGATGGTTCTGATGAGAACGTATTAACAGATATTAATTTCATCGCAAAGAGTGGAGAAACGACAGCAATTATTGGTAGCACTGGTAGTGGTAAGTCAACTCTTGTTAATTTAATTCCTCGTTTCTTTGATGTGACAAAGGGACAGGTGCTTATAGATGGCATTGATGTTCGAGATATGAAGCAGCATGAGCTTCGTGATAAGTTAGGTTATGTTCCACAAAAAGGTGTTTTATTTTCCGGAACAATTGATTCAAACCTTCGTTATGGATGTGAAAATGCTTCCAAAGAAACGATAGAAAAAGCTGCTAAGATTGCTCAAGCAACAGAGTTTATTCAGGCAAAACCAGAAGGATTTGATTCTCCGATTTCTCAAGGAGGTACTAACGTATCTGGTGGACAAAAACAAAGGCTTTCAATCGCAAGAGCCATCGCAAAAAATCCAGAGATTTATATCTTTGATGATAGTTTTTCAGCACTTGATTATAAAACAGATGTTGTGCTACGACAGGCACTAAAAGAAGAAACAAAGGATGCTGTAACGATTATTGTAGCACAGCGTATTAGTACCATTCTTCATGCAGAACAAATTCTTGTATTAGATGACGGACATATTGTTGGAAAAGGAACACATGAAGAACTTATGGAAAGTTGTGATGTATATCGTCAAATTGCAATGTCACAGCTTTCAGAAAAAGAGTTAGGACTTAGAAAGGAGGCGAAGGATCATGAGTAACGCAAAGAAATCAGGTTCCATGCAACATGGACCAATGGGAGCTGGTGAAAAAGCAAAGGATTTTAAAGGTTCTATTGGGAAATTATTAAAATTTATGGGAAAATATCATTTTCGTTTTCTTATCATGATTTGCTTTGCCATTTTAGGAACTATTTTTAACATTTTAGGACCTGATATTTTAGGAGATGCAACATCAGAAATTTTTACTGGACTTATGGCAAAGATTCAGGGAACTGGTGGAATCGATTATGATGCAATTATTAAAATCTTATTGACATTATTAGCACTTTATGTAATGAGCGCTGTATTTTCCTTTATTCAAGGGCTTATTATGACAGGAATTTCCAATGATGTTTCTTATAGTTTAAGAAAAGAAATATCAATTAAAATTCATAAAATGCCAATGAAATATTTCGAAAGTCGTACAGTTGGTGAAGTATTATCTCGTGTAACCAATGATGTCGATACATTACAGATGAGTTTAAATCAGAGTGTTACGCAATTGATTACATCTACAATAACAATTATTGGTGTGTTAATTATGATGCTTCGTATTAATGTATGGATGACACTCTGTGCGTTATTAATTTTACCTATTTCAGCTGGTTTAATTGGATTTGTTATGAAACATTCACAAAAATATTTCCAACAGCAACAAAGTTTCTTAGGGAAAGTCAATGGGCAAGTAGAAGAAGTTTATTCTGGTCATAACATTGTGAAAGTTTTTAATAAAGAACAATCTGTAGTAGAAGATTTTGAGAAGACAAATGCTAAACTATATGAATCTGCATGGAAATCTCAATTTTTCTCTGGTATGATGATGCCGATTATGATGTTTGTTGGAAATTTAGGATATGTTATGGTTGCTATTTTAGGTGGGTACATGGTTATGAAAGGACAATTAAAAGTTGGTAAAATTCAGTCTTTCTTCCAATATATCCGTAACTTTACAATGCCAATCCAACAAATTGCACAAGTTGGAAATATGTTACAGTCAACAGCAGCAGCAGCAGAACGTGTCTTTGAATTTCTTGCAGAAGAGGAAGAAGAACAAAACGTTGAAAATCCAGTACACATCGATAACTTAGAAGGAAATGTTACATTTGAACATGTACAATTTGGATATAATGAAGATAAGATTGTTATCAATGATTTTTCTGCCACTATTAAAGAAGGACAAAAAGTTGCCATTGTAGGACCAACAGGTGCTGGAAAGACAACAATGATTAAGTTATTAATGCGCTTTTATGATGTGAATAAAGGAAGTATTAAAATAGATGGTCATGATCTTCGTGACTTTAATCGTTCGGAACTTAGAGAAATGTTTGGAATGGTTTTACAAGATACATGGCTTTATAATGGAAGTATTATGGAAAATATTCGTTATGGTCGTTTAGATGCTACAGATGAGGAAGTAATGAAAGCAGCGAAAGCTGCTCGTGCAGAGCATTTTATTTTAACACAGCCAGATGGATATCAGATGATTCTTGATGAAGAAACAAGTAATATTTCACAAGGGCAAAAACAATTACTTACAATTGCGAGAGCAATTTTAGCAGATCCTAAAATTTTAATTTTAGATGAAGCTACAAGTTCTGTTGATACTCGGACAGAGGTTGAAATTCAAAAAGCAATGGATACGTTAATGGAAGGTAGAACAAGTTTTGTAATAGCCCATCGTTTATCGACCATTCGTGATGCAGACTTAATTTTAGTCATGAAGGATGGAGATATTATCGAACAAGGAAATCATGAAGAATTATTAGCACGTGGTGGATTTTATGAAAAATTATATAATAGCCAATTTGAAGAAGTCGAAGAAAGTGCTTAGATAGTAGCAAAAAGGGGAAGACAT